>JAISSF010000011.1 GCA_031273215.1 Mycoplasmataceae bacterium | reverse complement strand
CCGCTTCATAATCATTGTAAGCAACAATTACTTCTTTAGCACCAAGTTTATAACATTTCTCAACAACTAGTTTACAAAAATCTTTCGCATCAATATCACATGAAATAAATACTACTTGTCCTTTTTGAACATTTATTCCACCTTTAGCTACTAATTGTGCATATTTGTCTATAAGTTTATTTAGGCTCATAATTAGATTATATATTTACCACAATTTTGAATATATATATATATATAATATTATTAAATGAAAACTAGAACCCCCCCCCAAGAAAAACTTAAAACGTACTAAACTTTTAGCCATTTTATTACCATTGTGTTTTTTAGGTACTGCTGGTGGTACTATTGGAGTTTTATATGCCACTGGAGTAATTTTTAACAATGATAATTTCACGAAAAAAACATTATCTGAAGCTTTCTTTGATGGTGAATCAGGACATACGTATATAAATTTAGGTGATTATGGCACTTATTACCAAAACGAAGATATTTCAGTTGAGACATTATTCGATAACATTCAACAATGAAGTGATGCTCAAGAATATGATGTTTATTTTAGTCCAAACCAATTAGAAATTACTGGAACTCCTTCTACCACTGAAGTTGGTCTGCACCAACAACTAACATTAAAAACTAAACAAAATTCTACTGAATATTTTTATGACAATACTCCAGGTTCTGGTCAGTTAACGCTTGAATATAACGTAATTAATAGTCAACTACAACTTAGCGATGTAATTGGAGCAAATAATTTTTTATACGATAACACTTGAAGCACTTGAACGGGAAATCTAGCTTCTGTAACCTCACAACAATTCAAAAATGCATTAAAATTATCTGGTAATTCTTCTTTAAACCTAAATTATATTGATGATATTGATGTTACAAAAGCAGTTTGAAATAGTTCTGATACTACTTATAATTCGGCAATATCAAGTGCAACAGCTGGTACGTGAGGATTAGGCGATTATACAATTACCATTCAAGCAAGTGATCAACCATATTCTTTATATACAGGCAGTGCAACTATTCACTTCTTATTAAATAATAGAAAGGCTTTGGATAATAATGATGATGGACTAAGTGTTAAGGAATTAGGTTCAATATATGTCCCCGCTTCCGATGATGATGCGCTATATGTAATTGGTGTCGCAAATAGCACGGATATGAATAGTTTTGATTTATATAGTGGTACTCTAAGCGTTGATTACCAAACTGACCTAAATACTATTTACTTAAATATTACTGGCTCATCATATTGATCGCATAGTACAAATGGTATAGCCTATACATATAGTCCTAGAACGGCTTCATTACGTTCTGCCAACTACTTCGGTAGTTCCACTTTTACTTGAGACACACAATGATCGTTCTCTCAAGCTCCCACAACTTTAGCAGAATTTATTGTTAATTGGGACAAATCTGGTTATAATGGTGGTGACATAATTTGAAAGGGTATAGATCAAACAGTTACACCTAATAACAATGAAGGTAATGGTACTGTAGTGTTAAAAGGTACGCCTAATGGATTAATTTATAGCAGCACCTTAGATGTGACTATTACATACACATATTACTATTAATTATTAAAATGAAGAATAAGTTTAGTAAAAGGATAATCAGTTTTATTACTTGTTCTTCTCTAATATTAACTACATATTATTTTGCAAGTCCTACTAAAACAGAATATAATTCTTTTTCTAATGGTGTAGCTGCTACTATTGGAAAGAATGTTACATTAAGTAATGCTTTCTATGGCAAAAGTGGTGAAACCGAAATAGATTTAGGAAAGACACATGGTTGATACCAAGTAAATTCTCCAATCGACGAGCAATCATTATTAAATGATCTAGCTAGTTGGTGTGAAGATCCTTCAAGAGATGGAAAAGTAGATTTTGTTCCTAATCAATTACAAATTATTGGAACACCTTCTACGACAGAACTTGGAGTGCAACAAATAACATTAAAATCTAAGCAATTTTCAACAGAATATGCTTATGATAATACTTTAGGCTCTGGTGAAATGGTTTTATACTATTTTGTTGGAGAATCACGTGTGCCAATTAGTGATGTAGTTACTGGAAAAAGTTTAGAAGGAAAAGTTAAAGGAGATTTATTTGAAGATAGAAAATTAGGTTTGAAATATCTTAGTGATGAAATAAAGAGAGAATATGAGGATCTTAATTTAAATAATGCGGAAATTACTACTGATTTTACAGACTGCAATATAAAAAATGAAGTTGCAAAGGCAACAATAACTGCATTACCCAACTCAACTATGTATACCGGTTCTAAAACTTTAGACTTTAATTTCAATCTATACCCAGACTATATTCCTGATAATGCCACTGGTATCTTTTATGGTAAATTCAATGATGGGTTAGGTGTAAATAACCCTGGTAGTCATCAATGGTATAACATGGTAGACGGAAGTTCAACAACACAAACATCAAATGCTACATTCATAAATAATTATGCAAGTATTGTTAATACTGGTACTACAATGGGATATCTTACAAACCTATACCAAAGTAATTTAATGACAAATTACAATTTTACATGAGAAACCGTAGTTAGATTCGCATCCTTACCTTTATCATCAGTAGAATGTACAATTATTGGCAACCCAGAAGGGGCAGGGGCAGGATTATTAATTAATGGTAATAGTAGTGATCTAACTTTTTGATATCATGATGGTTCAAAGTGACAAACTATACCTGTAACAACAGTAGAGCAAAACACTATTTATTGTATATCTGTAACAAACAACACAAACGACAAGAAAGAAGGCTTTTCTGTTAATATAAATGGCGAACGATGTTTATCATCTTCTCCAATACAATATATATCGAATTCAGCTGCACCTCTTGCTATCGGTTCCAATCCCAGTCTTTCTAGTCTTTCAAATTACGGAGTTCCTGGAGATTACTTTTGTACAAGAATTTATAACTATTCGCTAGATAATAGCCAAATCGAACATAACTGGTATGTAGATCACGATTTGTATGGAGCAAATGGTTATGTTGATTTGAAACAAGAGATACCTTTTGATTTAGAATTACCAATTTTAGAGAATTTATGAGTAGATGAACAAACTAGCAAAGAATATATTAAGGCAGCTATTAAACAACAGTACCCAGATGTACACACAGATCAGATAGATATTTTCCCAGATTATTCAGCAGTTTGTTATGAACGAACTAGTGCAAAATTAAAAATTAACCCAGTCCCTGGTTCTAATTACTACATCGGAACAAATACAATTCTTTTTGATGTGACACCACACCCTTTGTATAATGTGGAAGGTGCTCTCGCTATATATAATGGTGCATATAATGACACGTGAGGAAGAGGAGTAAATGGTTCACATAATTGATTAAATAGCTACGATAACACTACAACATCAAATGTGGCTAGTTCAGCAACATTCATTGATAATTTTGCTAGGGTAAATGATAATTTAACACAAATGGGGCTTGCCACTCCTTTTACTCAAAATGATTTATTTGATAGCTCCACTTTTGATTTTACTTGAGAATTTGATATTAAATTCACATCAACATTATTAGCAAATTCCGATCGGATTATTTTTGGTAATTTAGAAGCTGGAGGGTGCGGATTAGGTACTCCAGCTAATAAATCCGAAATTGACTTTATTTATTATACTGGCTCATCATATGTATATATTAAATTATTCGATAGTTCTGATATCGTGCTTAATAATATATATTCAATATCTGTTACTAATGATTTTAAAAATAACCAATTTATCGCTAGTCTAAACGGGCAACAAAAATATAGTAGTACATCTATCTCTTATATTGCCCCACCAAAAGATAAAGTATTATTTTCTATTGGTTCTAACCCTACACCTCAAGGACTTGCGAACTTAGGACTACCTGCTGACTACTATTGCGCACGTATCTATAACATTCCGTTAACTCCTGAAAAACTTTTACAAAACTGAATAATTGACCAAGAGTTATACGATATACAGTAGTGTTAATTGTTATAAGATTCTACAAATGCTAAAGCAGTATAAAGTGAAGTAAATATAGGGATTCTATAGTTAATAGCAGTAGTTCTTAATTTCGCATTAATATTATTATCTTTTGTTTCAATTAACAAACCAATCTTAGTTTTAACTAATTCAATATTATCTTTAGAATCTAAATAAACATTAAAGCCTTTATTTTTAAATGCTTGGATTAATTCGTTTTGCTTATTTAAATCTCTCTTTTCGGTAATGATTAATACATTCTTATTTTTAATTTTTACACCACTTGAACTAAATGCTTTAGCTAATGCTTTATAGTAATCTTTATCAGTAGCCAATATCTCTCCAGTTGATTTCATCATCGGTGATAAACTAATATCAGCGTTCTTAATTTTATTAAATGAGAAGATCGGTGCTTTAACAGCGTAAACACTATTCTTATTTTTATATAAATCTAAACCATAATTCATATTCTCTAATTTCTTACCAAAAATACAATCTATTGATAAATCAATAATCGGGATATTAGTGATTTTAGAAACATATGGAATCGTTCTACTTGCTCTTGGATTTACCTCAATAATATATAATTCATCATCATAAACAACGTATTGGATATTAAATACACCCATAATTTTTAATGATTTAGCTAATATTTTAGCATAAGCAATAATTTGTTTCTTATTCTTATCACTTAACTTAGTAGTTGGGAAAACACACATTGAATCTCCACTATGCACTCCAGCCCATTCAATTTGTTCCATAATAGCAGGAATCAAGATATTCTTACCATCACTAATTGCATCAATTTCATATTCCATACCTAATAAGTATTTATCAATTAAAATACTATTCTTTTTATCAAATGTTTTAATAACATTAAAATAATGTGTTAAATCTTTATCATTATGTACAATACCCATACCTTGTCCACCTAATACGAAACTAGGTCTAATTAATACTGGATAACCAATCTTATTAGCGGTTTTAATAGCATCACTTAAAGTTAGTACTCCAGATCCAGGTGCTTGAGGAATATTATTATCAGCTAATATCTTATTAAAGATCTTTCTATCTTCACTAGCCTCAATACCAAAGAAATCAGTACCTAATACTTTTATTTTCTTATCTTTAAAGTATTGTGCTAAGTTAATAGCCGTTCCTCCACCAAATTGAATAAATACTCCATATGGTTTCTCTTTTTCTAAAATATTATCTAAATATTCATGTGTAATTGGTTCAAAGAATAATTTATCTGCTAAGTCAAAATCAGTTGAAAATGTTTCTGGGTTAGAGTTAATCATTAATGAGGTATATCCCATCTTTTGCATTTTTCAAATAGCATGAACACAACAATAATCAAATTCTATACCTTGTCCAATTTTAATTGGACCTGAACCAATAATTAATACTTTCTTTTGTTTATTCTTATCTTTATTTTCATCAAATCCTGAATAAGAAGAATAGAAATAGTTAGAATCACTAGCAAACTCTGCTCCACAAGCATCAATCTTTTTAAAGTGAGGTGTAATACCATATTTAGTTCTGATAGATTTAACATATGCCGGAGTTTTATTAATAACATAACCAATACTCTTATCAGTCATACCATATTTCTTAGCTAATGATAGATTATCCTTATTTAATGGTTTTAATGATTTAGCTATATCAATAATATCTTTAATCTTGTTTAAATAGAATTTATCAATCTTGGTAGCTTTATATATCTTATCTACACTAATGCCACTTCCTAGGGCTTTAAATATGTTATTTAGTCTATATGAACTAGGAGTTGTGTAATCTAATTTAGTTTCTTTACCAAAATTAAATAATTCTTCTTTATTTCCTAACGAATCATATGCTTTTAATAATGCTTCTTCAAAACACGCACCTAAACCTAATACTTCACCTGTTGCTTGCATTTGTGTAGTTAATACATTAGGAGAAGTCGGAAACTTGTCAAAAGGGAACTTAGCAATCTTTACAGCAATATAGTCTAATGTTGGTTCATATAAAGCATAAACATTATTGTTAATTGGGTTTTTAATCTCATCTAATGTATAACCGATACTTAATAGAGTTGAGATTCGTGCAATTGGATAACCTGTAGCTTTAGAAGCTAAAGCACTACTTCTACTTACTCTTGGGTTTACTTCAATTACTCCATATTTTAAACTGAATGGATCTAATGCAAATTGAACATTACATCCTCCTTCTATTTTTAATTCTTTAATAATATTAATAGCAGCAGTTCTTAACATTTGTGATTCAACATCTGTTAATGTTTGACAAGGGGCAATAACAATTGAGTCTCCTGTATGAATTCCTACGGGATCAAAGTTTTCTAAATTACAAACAGCAATGGTATTATCTTTTCTATCTCTTAATACTTCAAACTCAATCTCTTTTCAACCAGTAACATCTTTCTCAATTAAGATTTGGTTTATTCTTGAATATCTTAATCCAGATAATACAATTTCTTCTAATTTACTATCATTATGAGCAATGCCTCCTCCAAGTCCACCCATTGTATAAGCCGGTCTAATAATAACTGGGTAACCATTATTTTTAACAAATAATTGTGCTTGTTTAAGTGTAGTTACTATTTCACTAGGAATACATGGTTGATTAATCTTCTCCATTGCTTTTTTAAATAGCATTCTGTCTTCAGCTTTTTTAATAGATTCTATAGAAGTACCTAATAGTTTAATATTGTATTTTTGTAATATTTTCTTTTCATATAACTCAATAGTTAAGTTTAATCCAGTTTGTCCACCCATATTAGGTAAGATTGAGTCTGGTTTTTCTTTCTTAATAATCTTTTCAATATTCTCAATATTTAATTCTTCTATATAAATATAGTTTGCTACTTCTTTATCAGTCATAATGGTTGCTGGGTTGGAGTTAATTACTACTGTTTTAATACCATTCTTCTTTAATTCAATACATGCTTGTACTCCTGCATAATCAAACTCAGCAGCTTGACCAATAATAATTGGACCAGAACCAATAATTAATACTTTTTTAATATCTTTATTTTTCATTATTTCTTAGCCCCTTTCTTTTTAAGTGCATTGATAAAATTATCAAATAAGAAATTAGTATCATTTGGTCCAGCACATGCTTCTGGGTGGAATTGTGCAGTCTCAATAAACTTTTTATTTTTAAAGATCATTCCTTCTACAGAATCATCATTAGTATTAGTAAATGAAATAGTTACTTTCTTTTTATCAACTGTTTTATTATCAACATAATAACCATGGTTTTGAGAAGTTAAATAACATTTACCATCAACATATTGACATGGGTGATTGCTACCTCTGTGTCCATATTTTAATTTCTTAGTATCAAATCCAGCAGCTAACCCAATCATTTGGTGACCTAAACAAATACCAAACATTGGTATATCTTTATCAATCATCTTTTTAATTTGAGCAACTTGATAAACATTATCCTTTGGATCACAAGGACCATTAGAGATAAGAAAACCATCTGGTTTAATTTTCATCATTTCTTCATAACTAGCGGTTGGAGGGAATAATGTTACTTTACAGTTTCTTTTTAATAATTCTCTCACAATATTCATTTTAACACCAAAGTCATATAGAGCAATATTGTATTTATTCTTATTTCCATAAACCGTAGGTTTCTTAACAGGAACGTAGTCTAAAGCATTAAGCGGTTTATATGCTTTAATCTCTTTAATAATCTTATCTAGATTCTTAATATCATTAACTAATTTAGCTTTAACTACTCCTTTATCTCTTAGATTAGTAATTACTTCTCTTGTATTAATACCACTTAATCCAGGAATCTTATATTTTAATAAGTAATCATTTAAAGTTAGTTTACTTGTAGCATTAGATGGTTTAGTACAAAATTCATAACAAAACATAGCACTAACTCAGCATTGGGCCGATTCCATGTCTTTTTCATCCACACCATAGTTACCAATCGAAGGATATGAGAAAACGATGCCCTGACCAAAGTAAGAGGGGTCTGAGAGCATTTCTGTATAACCGAACATGCTGGTATTGAACACACATTCAAATATTACTTCTTTTTTAAAACCAATTCAAGTACCTGTATATACTTGACCACTTTCTAATACTAAATATCCGTTCTGTTTCTTCATGCATTATTTCTTTATTACTGAGCTGAAGATGGCTTTAATTGCATAAACCCTATTAACTGCTTCTTCATATACAACTGAATGTTTAGTATCGTAGAATACTTTACTCACAACTTCCACTTCGCCATTTTTAACATAAGGGAATTGTTTGCCAAATGTTTTAGAAATATGTTTAGTATAAGCAGAGCTTGAACCATTAATTGCTGGTAAGCAATGCATATAAATATAGTTTTTATCAGCTAATTTAGCTGTTTTCTCAGTTAATTGGTAACCTTTATACTTTTCTAATTTAGCAGGTCATAAATCAAAGCTTTCACCAAGGTTTAAAAATACATCTTGATATATTACATTAACACCTTTTAATTTATTAACATCAGTTGTAAATGAAACTTTACCACCATTCTTTTTAGCTAAATCTGTATAGAACTTCATTTCTTCTTTGCTAGGGAATTCTTCTTTTGGTCCAATACCAATGTATTCTGCTCCTAGTGATAATAATCCTTCAATTAAACTTCTAGCAACATTATTATTACATGCTCCCACGAAAGCAACTTTAACACCTTTAATCTTACCAAACTTTTCTTTAATAGTAACTAAATCACAAATAGCTTGTGTAGGGTGGTTCTTATCACATAACAAGTTAATTACAGGAATAGAAGCGTATTTAGCTAATTCAGCAATATCTTCATAATTAGTATGTCTTCAACCAATTACATCATAGAACTCACTAAATACTTTAGCAGAATCATAAATACTTTCTTTCTTGCCTAATTGTGAAGAGTTAGCATCATTATACGAATTCATCATCCCAGATTCAAAAGCAGCAACTTCTCAAGCGGATTTAGTTCTAGAAGAACTTAAAGAGAAGAAACATACTGCATGTTTTTTATTGGTATTATCGAAACCAAATGTTTTATTCTTTTTAATATCAATCGCGTGATCAACTAGGTAGGAGATCTCTTCGGGTTTGAAATCTCTTATTCTTAAAAAGTGTTTTCCTTTAAGATTAATAGACATTATTTTGCGCGTTTTACTACTTTCTTATTAGAAGTAGCAACTAATTTAGATTTATCTTTAGTATTGTTTACACCATTTCAGTTAATAATTCTGATTGATTTAATTTTTTGGTATCCAGTTGTATCAGTTACATCGAATCCACCAATAACGTTCATTGATACCATTGATTCATCATATAAAGAGTTAGTAGTTGATTTTCTAGATACAGGAATAACATTACCTTTATATAACTTAACAGTTACACTACCATTAACGAATTGTTGAGAGTAGTTGAAGAATGCCATAATTGCACCAAATTCAGGAGAGTATCAGAATCCTTCATAAATGATGTAGCTTAATTCATTACCTAAGTTGTATTGAAGTTTTAATACTTCTTTATCTAAACATAAGTCTTGCATATCGTCATGTGCTCAACAAATAATAGAAGCACCAGGGTTTTGGTATACACCATGGTTCTTTAAACCGTTTACACGTGTTTCAATAATGTCTGTGTTCCCAATTGCATGTTTTGTACCTAATTCATTTAATGCATACATAATATTTAATGCACCAGCAATGGTTTTAGTTGGTTTACCAGCTTTAGCTCCTAACAATTCAACTTTAATTGGTTTACCTTTTTGGAAGTGAATAGTGATATATTCAGGAGTATTAGCAACTTGTTTAAAGTATGGTTGAGGAACTAGTTTGAATACTTGTTCGGGAGTTTCATTTTGGATTTGTTCTAATACACCAGCTTCACTTGATAAATATGCGATGTTATCATCTGTAGAGTATGAGTGAGCAACTGAGTGTTCAACAGCAATACCATGTGCTTTAGCAAATTCAATTAAATCCAATCTTCCTTCGAAGAATGAAACGAATTCAGGATCTCCTCAAGGAACAATCATAGTTAATTCTGGATCTAAAGATTTACAGTTAATCATAAATCTTGTTGTATCATTACCTTTAGCGGTACATCCATGGGCGATAAATTTACATCCTTCTTTTTTAGCTACCTCAACAGCATATTTAGAAATGATTGCTCTAGCAGGAGAACAGCACATTAAATATTTCTTTTCATAAATAGAACCAGTTTTAAGGATTTCAAAAATATAGTCTTCTACAAACTCTTTCTTTAAATCTACTACATAAGCTTTAATCGCACCGGTTTTTAAAGCTTTAGCTTTTACTTTCTTTAAATCATCATATTGTTGTCCAACATCAGCTGTTAATGTAATAACTTCATACCCCTTTAATGTTAATCATTTAAGAATATTAGATGTATCTAAACCACCAGAATATAACAATACACATCTAGGTTTTTTACCTTTAACTAATGGTACTTGTGCTGGTTTAATATTTTTATAATCTTTCATATGTATATATTATAAGAGAGATAAGATAGTGAACTATTAACTTAAATAATCTAGTGCCACTTGTGCAAATAGTTTTACAGAAGTGGGTAATAAATCTTTTTCATCATAGTAAAAGTGAGGACTATGTAAACTATATGATGGTGTATTCTCTTTATGAACTCCAACCCACATGAAAGCAGATGGTACTAATTTAGTAATATAACCAAAGTCTTCTCCAACCATGGCAGGCTCATCCATTAAATGGAAATGATTAGGTGGCAATATCTTATTAACACTTTGTTCTAAGAATTTAATTGCATCAGCATCATTCATAACAGCAGGAATTTCATTTTCTTCATCAATTCATTTTAATTCATAAGTTGCACCATAAGCAGAAGTAATACCCTCTAATAATAATTTAACTTTATTTTTCATACTCTTTCGATTTTCTTCACTAAACGTTCTTAGTGTACCACTAATATCTACATAATCAGGGATAACATTGTATGAATTACCACCTTGAATCTTGCAGAAAGATAATACTACCGGTTGAGTAGCAACCATCTGTCTAGTGATTAAACTTTGAGCACAAGAAATAAATTGCGAAGAAATATTAATTGGATCTATACCTAAATGTGGTAATGCTCCGTGGGAACCTTTACCAATAATCTTAATAGCAAAGATATTAGGTGCGGAGAAAAACCCACCTACTTTAGTATAAATATGACCTGCTGGTAACACCGGACTTACGTGAATACCAAAAGCAATATCAACCTTTGGGTTCTCCAATACACCTTCACTAATCATCTTTCTCGCTCCCGCCCCTAGTTCTTCAGCGGGTTGGAACATAAGTTTAACTTCACCACTTAATTGGTCTTTTAATTCATTTAGAATAAGCGCTGCTCCTAGCAAAGAAGACATGTGACCATCATGACCACAAGCATGCATTACCCCCTCGTTTTTAGATTTATATGATACATCAGCTAGTTCGGTAACAGGAAGTGCATCCATATCGGATCTTAACAATATTGTTCTTCCCGGTTTAGACCCTTTAATATGTCCAACTACTCCAGTATCAGCTAATATTTCATAAGGAATATTATTTTGTTCTAATATATTGATAATATACTTTTGTGTTTCATATTCTTTTCAAGATAACTCGGGATGTTCGTGTAAATGAATACGGTATTCACTAATTGTTTTTTCATACTTGTTGTATAATTGATCGATAATCTCTTTACTCATTTCTATTTAATTATAGAATATTATGCAATAACATTGATTGTTCACGAAGAACTTCCAACCCATTGGGTTCCGAATAATCACGAACCAATTGCACCTTTATTATCAGCGGTTCAGCCAGAGCCGAATAAGTTGATAATACCATTTGAACCATTTCCATATGAATCTCTAAATGCACCTTTATTATCATTTCCAACTACATCATTGTAATCAAAAAATATGTTGAAATTACAAATTTTACTTGAACCAGCAAATGAGAAGTAATCAATAGCTTCAATTTTTTTAGAAAGAGCCAGAGTTTCTAAATCAACGCTACTCGCAAATGCACCTTCACCGATAGAAATAATATCTTTGCAACTAGACATGTCAACATAACATAATTTTTCACAATCTTCAAATGCATCATCACCAATAGTTAATAATGAACTAGGCAATACAACACCAGACAAATTTTGTTTATAAAAAGCACTTTTTTTGATATCACTGATACCATCAGAAATATAAACATATCCAAAAATATAAATATTTGGATTAACACGCTTATCAAAAGCTCTATCTCCAATAACTACTTTATAAGGTTTGTTACCAGTTTCAATACCTTTTACATACGTTGGTATAAATAAATCATTTGCTACATAATTAACATTGCCAATTTGACCGTGTCCTTTAAATTCATAAGTAACGGTTTTAGCTTTATCATTTATAGTTCAACCTCAATGGTTACTATTAATAAAGCTACCGCTGACTCTCCCTCATCAGTCAGTTCCATCTAAATTGTAAGTGGTAACCTCAGGAGAATTATTTTTACAACTCGTTAACACTAATGATGAAGTTACTCCTGCTCCAACTAATGCAATAGCGGAGAGAGGTAATAATGTTTTTAATAATATTTTTTTCATAAGTAATTTAGTTTGCATTGTTATTCACAATATTTATTTCTCAATTATCTAAGCTTCATGTCGTACCAAAACTAAATGGGTCGTATTCGCCAAAAAGAGATTCAGCAACAAGATGTTTATTTATATCACTTCATCCGTCCCCAAATAAGGTAATTGTACCACCAACAGTCGTCGGCGAAGCATCATACAAATTTGCAGCATTAAATCAAAATGCTCCATTGTATGGACCTTCAAATTCATCACCAAGATCATCATAATCTAAAAATAAATTGAAATTAAATAATTCACCCACCATAGGGAAGGCTGTGGATGATACTGAAATTCTTTTAGACAATGAAAGAGTTTCTATTTCGCTATCATTTTGAAAAATTTGTGGTCCAATTATTGTTGTCAAATTATTACATGCAGATAAATCTACAAATGACAATGTTCGACAATTTTGGAAGGCATAATTTTCAATAGAAGTGATAGAACTAGGAAGAGCAAGACCTTTAATACAAGCATTATCAAATGCATATTCTCCAATAGTAGTAAGGCCCTCATTTAAATATAAAAACCCATCAATGTGTACCTGTGCTAAAACTACACTGGAAAATGCCCTATTGCCAATAATCACACGGTATAACTCATTATTAGTTTCAGCACCTGATACAAAAGCGGGAATAAATAAGTTATTAGCTATATACTTAGAAGGATTTGTGCCAACACCAGCTTTTACTGCATATGTTACAGTTTGGCTGACATCATCAATTTCTCACCCTCAATTTTCATCATTTATAAATGATCCCGAAATTCTTCCTTGTCAATTTGAACCATCAATTTTAGAAGCAACTTCAGTTGGTTCATTGTTATCACAACTTGTTAATACAAGAGAAAAAGCTGAGACCCCCCCAATGAGAGCAATAGTTGAAATCGGAAGCAATGTTTTAAGTAAGGTTTTGCTATTCATACAACATATTATAAGCCAGCAAACTAAAAAAAAGAAAAGAAATATTTTTATATATATTAATATATTTTTAAAATCAAGCTAAGCTAAATTCAACAAGAACTTACTAAATCCACACAATAATGAACCAATAACAATCAATCCCAGACCAATTAAAGTAATTGCTTGGAAAGGTTTGACTTTCTTTTCCTTTAAATAGAACATACCTAGAAGTGTAGCAACAACAACGCTTAATTCAGTTAAAGGAGCTGCAATAGCATTGGTATTTAATAATATTGAAAATATTAAGAATAGGTTACCAATAGCTTGGAATGAACCGGGAACCATATTTTGATAAGTTTTCTTTTCTTTAAAATAATTAATGTTATCTTTTTTACCTCTTATATACATGAAAATACAAGCAGGAATAAACATACCTAAAGTTTGTGGGAACATCATACCTTGATCAAATCCTTTTAAGAATAAATTTTTGTTAGGGTTTTCAAAGAATGTACCAGCATATGTTCAATAATTCTTATCGCCTAAATTATTAATTAATTCAGGAATTACGAAGTAAGCAAAGAAACCAGCAACTGAGAATAATATGTAGACAAGGAACTTATTAGATTTCTTTTCCATTTTGTGGTAACTATTGTTAGGAGAAATACCAATTAATAAAATACCTAAAACAACAATTGCAACGCAAGTCAACCCTAAAGGAATTTGTTGTGCAGGCGAATCAAATCAATTACCAAAGAAGAAAGCAGAGAATAATGTTGTGGCTAAAAATTGAAATACCATTGAGAAAGGCATTGCTTTGCTAACTCCGGCATGGTTAATTGCTTTTAATTCATAATAACTTCCTATATATCAAAATCCACCGCTTAACAAAGCAATAAAGAAGTACATAATAGCGGATGGAGAAGTCATATCTAAACCATTAAATGCTTCAACAACAAAAATAATAACTCCTAAAATTAAACAAGCTAATGTAATTCCAAATGTTCTTTGAATAACTCTTCCACCAATTTTTGTGGAGAATGGAGCCATGCAACCATAGCCTAATGCTGGGACTAAACCTATTAGCAAACCATATCAACTCATATAATAAATATATTATAGGAACTAGAAAAATCCACTACATTTCAGACATTCACCTAGATTATGCTGATCCTGGATTATTAGATAAATTTTACTCATTATTAAACACTGAAGATATTTACATCATTAGTGGAGATTTCTACAACGATTACAGAAAATCACTTAAAGTAATTGAATATTTAGAAACACATAACATCCATGGATACTGAGTATTAGGTAACCATGAATACATTCATTTAAATGAACCAGGTAACGTTGATCCAGATAATAGAATCCATAATGATCATGAATTAAGTATTAAACCACATAAAGAATATGATGATTTCTTGAATATGGTTATTGAAAAGACAAAAGATTACAAAAACTTTATTTTCTTACACTGTGGAGTAATTAAAGATTTGAATGAAGAATACAAAATTATTGGAGATACTGGGTGAATGGATTTAAAAAACTTAGATAACCAACCAATTGATTACAAACAACATGAATGAAACCACATTAATAACTGAGATTGAGTATTTGAACAAAATAAAAAATGAGTAAGCTATGTACAAGAGTGTATTAATAAATATGATAAATTAATCGTTGTTACGCACCACCCAATGTATTTCCCTACATGAGAACAAATTAAAAGTTCTAGACTTAAAAACAAAGGTAATGACGAAATCCTATTCTGATACTTTAATGCTAAATTAGAAATTCCTAAAGATAAAAAGGTACTTTTCATCCATGGTCATACTCATACTGAAGCATTTGTAGAAAACCACTATACTAATGCAATTGGTAGAGGTAGTGAAAGAAAAGAATTAGCAGTTAAAACTTTAGAGATTTAATATCTACTTTTGTATTATTCTTCTAATAGAAGATATAGAAGCAACTTCATCTAATATATTAGTTATTTCATTCGCTAAATAGAATGTATTTCTTTTGCCTCCACTAATTTCTTTTAAGATACCAGTAGAAATAAGAATATCAATAATTTTATATGCATTGTCAATATGGATATTAAGTTTTTTAGCCAAAAAGTTTGCATTAATAACAGGTTGTTCAACTAAAACATAAATTGCTTTTCAAATATTAGAATCGCTTCTTGCTTTTATTTTATTTTTTCAATTCATTAATGTTTCTTCTATTTTCTTAACCATAATATCAGCAATTAGAATACCGTTTTGAATAGCAATACAAAAATCATTAATAATACTTGAGTAATTTCCAGAACGATAATCATTTAATGATTTAAAATATTTATCTAAATTATTTAATAAACCAGCAGAGATAGGTATAGCAGAATTAGTTAGTGCACCTTCGTGTTTTAAAATAGTATGTAAGATAGTTCTGCCAACTCTACCGTTACCATCTAAAAACGGGTGGATAGTTTCAAATTGTGCGTGAATAATAGCAGCTTTACTAATAGCATCAACATCTTCTCTTTTTGAAAATGTTATCAAATCTTTTAATAATTCTTCTACTCTACTACATACAGGAGGCACAAATAGCGCACCACTTGGTCATAAATTACATCCTCCAATTCATACTTGCTTACTTCTGATTTTACCAGGTTCCATATTTTTTTCGTTCTGTAATAAAATTTTATGAATATTTAAGATGGATTTAATCGAAAGCATATCTGCTTGTGCTAAAGCGGAAGTCATTGCATTTATATTATTTACTACCATTATTGCATCAGTTGTTGACTTGGCTTCTAATTGCGCTAAAGCTACTTTTTTAGCAGAAGTAGTTAAATGTTCAATTTGAGAAGAACAAGAAGATTCTGATCTTAATAATATAAGAGGCAATGTTAAAGACTTCTGAGACATCATAACTTCAAATTTACCAATTAGGTGAAATGTTTCATTAATTAATTTTTGTTCAGCTTTCGATAGTTCTACTTCATTCTTGGAGATAAAATTAGGAATTGCAGCATCATATTCTTTATGAGCAGCTAATCATTTAATTTGTTGAGAATATAACTGAGTATCACTATATGAAGTTTCTCATATTTTTCTCTCATATTTTATTGGTTTTCACGCTTTATTATCCATAGTATAATTATATTTCTTATTCGTGGATAAGTGGTTAAACACGAATAAGAGTAATTGTTATTCGTGGATAAATTAATAAGCTCTAGCAAAATAAACCAGTTGTTTAGCTGGCTTGTTGGTGAAGAAACATACTTTATCACTGTTAGTTAATTCTTCTTTAACACAACGAGGACTAGCGCCGGTAAGTTCTTTAATTTTCTTTTCATCTAGTTCATCTCCGCCTCAGTAACATAAAGATATTTTAGCATTTTTAACATTCTCCTTGAATTGTTCTAATGTATTTGTTTCAATAATAGAAGTTTGTAAGTGTTCATTAGCTTTATTGTACATTCTCTTAAAGTATTCCATCTTTTCTTGTTTAATAGTTTGTTTAATTTGATCAAAGCTAACTGTATGTTTAACTCCATCATCACGAGAAACTAGGATGCATGTATTGTTTTCTAAATCTTTCGGACCGATTACAATACTGAAAGGTGTACCACACGCTTCTTGTCTAGATATTTTATAACCAAATGAGTCATCACTTGTATCAACATTAACTCTATAAGATTCTAATTCATTCGCAATTTCTTTAGCTTTTTCTAATACTTTAGGTTCTTTATTTCCTAAAATAGTTAAGATAGCTATTTGGGTAGGAGCAATTTCAAATGGTAATACTAATCCCTTATCGTCTCCGTGAACAACAATCAAATCGCCAATGATTCTTGTAGTAATTCCGTGACTAGTATAGTAAGGGTGAGCGAAGTTATTATCTTGTGTTTGGAATTTAATATCATACATTTTAGAGAAGTTTTGCCCTAAAAAGTGACTAGTTCCTGTTTGAATGCATTGTCCATCTTGGCTTCATACTTCTCTTGTATATGTTTCAACAGCACCAGCAAACTTTTCTCCTTCAGTTTTCTTTCCACTTAATACCGGTAAATAGCAAACATCTCTTAAGAAATCGTTATATAACTCATGAATTGCTAATGTATATTCGATAGCTTCTTGTGCGTTACTGAATAAACAGTGAAGTTCGTGTCAAAAGAATTCACAACCTCTTAAGAATGGTTTAGTATTCTTTTCAGCGCGATATACAGAACATCATTGATTATATTTAACCGGTAAATCATTGTAAGATCTTACTTCACTCTTAAATAATTGTGAGAACAACACTTCACTAGTTGGTCTAATATATAAAGCATCACTCAATACTTCATTTCCAATTTTGGTAACAGTAAACACTTCGGGAGCAAATCCATCAATATGACTAGCCTCTTTAGCGAACTCACTTGCTTTAATAAATAAAGGTAATTGTACATTTTGTGCTCCATATGCTTGTAGTTTTTTATCTAAACTCTCTTTAATTAATTCTCAAATCTTTCAACCGTTAGGTAAGTAGTTAATTGTACCCTTTACATCAGCATAAGTAAAAAGTTTAGCATTATTACCCACTTGGGTATATCATTCTGCAAAGTTCTCGTTACGTTTAATTAAGTTCATATTATTTATTATTAAAATTATCGATATTATTAATAATAGTTTGTTTATCTACGATGCTTAATATTTTATTCATTTCAATTCCATGTTCTTTACCAATCATAATTAATCTTAAAGGCATGAATAATAATTTTCCTTTCATTCCTGTGGTTTGTTTCACTTGTTCAACAATTGCATTAGCATTTGCTAAGTTAATTTCTTGTGCATCTATTAAAGCTTGTTTGAAAGCAGAGATTACGGTTTTAAAATCATTGATAGAGATTTCGTTTCTATTTAAGATATTAACAATTTCATTTTCATCATAGCTCATAAAGTTATCTTTAATTAAGTTATTTAATTGTGCAGCATAACTAATTTGATTTTTGAAAGCTAAAAGTAATTCATCTATTTTATTATTACTTAAGAATTCTGGTTCAACAAATTGTTTAGCAAATGCTAAGTATTTTTGTTCATCCATTTTTTTAAAATATTCTCCGCTTACTCAATCCATTTTTTTAATATCAAAGAAAGATGGTGCTTTAGATATTCTCTTAATATCGAATTCTTTTACTAATTCAGGAATTGAGAAAATTTCGTTATTAGAACTTGAACTTCAACCTAATAAAGCTATGAAGTTAGTAACGGCTTCACCAACATAACCTAATTTTTGATAATCTTCAATAAATTGTTTAAGAGTTAAATTACGTTTAGATAATTTCTTACCAGTATCGTCAACAATAATACTTAAGTGACCATAAGTAATATCACTAGGGTTATATCCTAAAGCTTCCATAATAGCCATTTGGTATGGTGTGTTAGAAATATGTTCTTCTCCTCTTAGTACATGAGTTATTTCCATTCTATGATCGTCTAATACAACAGCGAAGTTATAAGTAGGAATACCATTTGATTTAACAATAACAGGATCGCTCATAGAATCAGAAGGAACGGAAATAGAACCACGGATGATATCATTTCACGAATAAGTTTTATTATCAGGAATTCTTAATCTAATTGAATAAGGAGTTTTAGCATCTAATTTAGCTTGAATTTCTTCTTTGCTTAAATATGTACATTTTCTATTGTATTTAGGAGTAGCGTTGTGCGCTAATGCTTCTTCTCTTTGTTTTTCTAATTCTTCGGGCGTACAGAAACAATAGTAAGCTTTTCCTTCGGTTACTAATTGTTCCCCAATTTGTCTAAATTTTTCAAACATTTCACTTTGGATATAAGGACCATGATTTCCAGCGTGTCTAATACTTTCGTCCGGACTAATTCCTAATCATTCTAAACCATTTAATTGAGCATCAATTGCTCCTTCAACATTTCTCGAAACATCTGTATCTTCGATTCTTACGATAAATTGTCCGCCATTATTTTTAGCAAATAAGTAATTGAATAATGCTGTTCTCGCTCCACCAATATGGAAGAAACCAGTTGGACTTGGTGCGTAACGTGTTCTAATAGTCATAGTATTATTATATTTATATAATAATATCTATTTTAGATACTCTCCTATAATTTAAATATAGGTCCGGTGTCGAAATTGGCAAACGAAGTAGACTCAAAATCTACCGATAGTGATATCTTGTGGGTTCAAGTCCCATCTGGACCACCAATATATTAATTAAGTATTTCTTTCACTACCATGAACAATTTTAAGGGTTGGAAATCTTAAACTTAATTGTCCAGTTTTTGAATCAACTGATTCTTCAAAATATTGAACAGTAATAATTTTATCCATAATTAGTGTTGGATCTTTTAATCACAATACTCTTTCTTCATCACTAATTCCTGATCCAACATTAACATGTGCTCCTTTGTGTTCGATTACTAACGATTTAACACATTGAGTTTCTTGCATTACACCATTAACTAACATTTTCTTATTTCCTTCTTCTAAACCAATAACTTTATATTCTGCATCGTGGAATGCTTTTATTTTTTGCAAATCAAAGCTACGTTTTCCAGTATAAACTGATTCTTCATCTCTCAGCATTAATCCTTCTCATCCTTTATTTCTACAAGTTTCTAATCATTCATCATATGTTTGTTTAGAGATGGTGTTAGCATGAGGAATTGTTAATATATTATTTCCAAATTGTTCCACGTTTAATTTTTCTAACATTTCTATACGTTCTCCGAATTTAGTAGTTCCTAATGAATTATCAAACTCAGATTTTTTAATTAAATCAAAAATTACATATTTAGGATTAGCGATAGTGTGATTCTTTCTTGTGATCTCTTTCATAATTCCGTTAAAATCATCATTACCATTTTCATCGTATAAGCAACATTCTCCATCTAAAACAAACTCTTCGCCATACATTTGTTTCGCTAAATTTAATACTTTAGTTGCTTGTTCATTTAAATTACTTAATGTTTGAAATTGTGTTCCTGTTCTGCTAAAAAATTCAGGTATGCCATTATTTAAAATACAGATAGTTCTTACTCCATCTAATTTTCTTGAAATCATTCATTTTTGACTTTCAAATGATACTTGGTGGATTGCCGGAGCTTCGTCGTTTCTTTGAGCGAGAGCAACCTTAAACTCTTTAACGGCATTATGAGAAATATTATTAATTAAAGATACATTGGCGTTAGCTTTCAAATCTTTATTAATAATAGAATAAATAATATCTTTATATTCTTCTCCTAAAAAAATAATTAAGTCTTGTACATAATTGATTGCATCGTGTCCGGTGATTTCTCTTAACACTAGTTTATCTAATACAATAAAAATATTATCAGTTTCAGCAAATGTATATTTAGTAGTAAATTTATCTTTTAATTTTTCAATATTGTCACTAGTTAGTCAAAATTTTTTATCATAAGAATAAATATAGTCCATAAATTTATTGAATAATGTTGGTTCTAAATCATAATATTTTTTAAGAATAAGTTTCTTTTCGTTAGAAGAGTTATTGTTTCTTAAGTCATTAACTAATTGAATAAGAAAATTGAGCTGTATTTTTATCATACTTATTTTAGGTAATAAAAATTGAAGATTCTATCATGGTCTTGTCATCCACTAACGATTGTAGAAATTCCCCCAATCATTAATGTAACAACATAGAAAGCTGCGATTACAGCTACTCAACTATCAATTCTATCTAAAATTCCACCGTGCCCTTTAATTAGATTTGAATAATCTTTAATACCATTTTTTCTTTTAAATAAACTAAATAATAAATCTCCGCCAATGCTAAAGATACACATAACAAATATAAATCCAACAACCAATAAATATCAACATGGTTGTCCTGGATCAATTAAACTATGTACACTTCAATCTCATTGGTTTCCTAAGAAGTTAGATTGCATTTGGTAAGTGCTTTGTCCTTTATCAAGTCCCATTATTACTAATAAACCAATCACTACAACATAACAGAAGATAAAACTACCAGCAACACCTTCTCAAGATTTTTTAGGAGAAATAGTAGTAGCAAATTTATGTTTTCCAAATCTAATTCCGAATGTTAATCCACCAACATCACAGAATACACAAATGAAGATAACCAATAATAATGTAAAGATTCCTCTTACTAAGGCTAAATAATATATACCACTAAACGCGAATGAAATTACCATAACAATTATCGGGAATCATATATTATTAAATTTATTACCGTTGCCGCTTTTTTTAGAAATAAAATATAAAGGTATTACTCAAATTAAATTAATAAAGAAAAGAGCAAAGTAAATAATTGTTGATAAAGATAATCATTGTGGATTTCTTCCTCAATAAATAGAATACAACATTAAAACTGTTGGTAATAATTGACAAACGATTAAAATTAAAAATGTATAAGCAATTATTCTTTTGCTTTTAGATTTAATAAAACAATTATCTAATTCGATTGAAACTGGAATATTGAATGCCATAACACTTGCAATAAATAAACAGCCAAACATTGCATTAGCTCAGTGTGGCAAATAATAAGCAAACCCATTAATATCACTTCCATCAGCTTTTGCATGTCTAGGATCAGCAAACAAACCAAATAAAACTAATATGATAGCAAATGCAATAATAATACCAGTACCTTTTCAACGTTGTTTTAAATTATTTTTCTTTTCGTCTGAAATTTTAAATCACATTATATTTTTAATAGTTCCCCTTCTTTACTTGCATAAATTTCTTCTAATTTTGTGTTATATAATTTAGTGATTTTATCTAATTCTTCATTAAAGTGGAAAATAATATCTTCACTAACTCCTTCTGCATTTTTATATTGGTTTTTAACATCTTCTCTTACTTTTCTGATTCTTACTTTTGCTTGTTCTAATATCTCTTTACATTTTTTAACATTCTTCATTCTGTTCTCTTCTGTAATTGGTGGGAAAGATAATTTAACAAACTCAGCATCTAACATTGGACTAACTCCTAAATTAGCAACATTTAAAGCGGCAGATATATCTTTAAGAATAGTTTTATCAAAAGGTTTAATTAAAGCAGTTCTTGCATCCACGATTTGAACATTTGAAATTTGGTTTAATGGCATTCAGTCACCATATGCTTGTACTCTTATACCGTCAAAGATATTTGGACTAATTCTTCCACTTCTTACTTTACTATATTCATCATTTAAATAATTAATAACATCTTCGCTATATAAATCAAATTCATTTTTTAAATCTGTTCATTGCATACCTATATTAATTATAATATAGTCTACTTTTTAAATTGTGCTCAAATGCCTTCTTTTTTCAAGAAGTTCTTTACACTCTCAGAAGGTTGTGCTCCATTGTTAAGATATTTCATAACTAATTCTGTGTTTAATTGTAATTTAGGGTTACTAGCAGTATTGTATGTTCCTAATAAAGCAATATAACCACCATCTCTCTTAGTTTTTGAGTCAATAGCAACTATACGATATGTAGGAGCTTTATGCTTACCATAACGAGCCATTCTAATCTTTACCATATGTTAATATTATATAATAATGTTAATGTTTAAGAAACAAAACAAATTAATTGAGTTCTTTAAGGGTTTTACTTTAATGGAGAACATCCTAATTTTAGTAAATGTATTAGGTTCTATAGGCATTTTTATCTTTGCTATGCTTACCGCTAAGAATACCGCTAGTTCTGATACAGCAAAGAAACTATCTACTTTATATGCTTGTGCTGCTTTAAACCTAGTTGGAGCTGTGACTAATACAATGTGTTGATTGTTAATTGCTAAAAAGAAATCATCTAACTTCATGTGATGTATTGTTGCTTGTATTTGTTTTGGTTTAGTTGCTTGATCTGACGAAAACAATGGTCAAGTTATCTTAAACTTTGCTTGATATATCCCCACTTCTATCTTTGGTTTTGTATTATGACAAAGATATAAGAAACAAAATAAAAAGAGTATTATTGAAGCTACTAAATTTAAATTATCTCTTGATTTAACATTAGTAGGAATTATTATTGTTTGTTGTGCTGTGATGACTTATGTTGAAACTTTACATGGATTTATTAAATTCTGAAACCCTGATTCTAAATATGTTGATCCAACAGTTAAAAGAGACTTTATTTTCTATTTCAAAGCTTTCTGTGATGCTTCTTCATTAATGATTGCTGTATTTGCAATGGTATTATTATTAATGAGAAATAGATTACAATACCCACTATGAATTGGAGTAGAAACATTAACGGTATTCTTGTGAATTGCTACATGAGTTTTAAATGGTAAACCATCGATGGCTGATTCTATCCAAGGAATTTGATCTCACACAATGTCAGTTGTATTGGATATATATGGTCACATTCAATGAAATAAAAAGAAAGTTAAGAAAGATGTTATTGAAGGACACATGGCTATTGCTGAACAAGATCTAAAATAATATTACTATAATATTTTTATGGCTCAAACTAAAAAGATCACTCCTTGTAAACTAAGAGTTATTGCTTATTGATTCTTATTTGCTCAAATTATCGCTATTGCTGTTGTTGCAGTTTTAGGTATCTTTGTATATTGCTTTGCTAGTCAAATTGAATCTTTACTTAATAAATCTGATCCAGATATCGCTAAACCTTTAAATGCTGAAATGATTAGAATCTATGGTATTGCTTTCATGAGTTCTGTTATTTGTTTTGCTTGACAAATTCCTATGTTATTTAAAATTAAGAAATCATTTAATGATAAAATTCATCATATCGCTTTAGGTATTTGTTTAATTCTATTTGGTGGTGGAACTTTAGCGTTAGTTTCAGGTATTATGATGTTATGTTCAAGCGAAGGAGCTAATAGAGTTAAGAAATAGTTCCTTATATAATAAAAATAACATGACAATTCTTACTACTAGTCAATTTATAAACACATTACCATGAATTGTTTTGTGTTTAAGTATCATTGCAGCTGTAGGAACTCTATCTATGACTATCCCTCAATTCATTAAAGTAGTTAAAACAAAACATACTGAATCGCTTTCTTCTCACTCTTTATTAATTTCTTCAATTTCTGGTTATTTATGAGCGCTTATTGGTATTATTAACATTATTTATTTAAACGCTACTTTAGTTAACGATCCAATTTTAATTCAAAAGATTAATCCGTGAGTAGTTGGTTTACCTGTAGCTATAGCTAACTTAATCTTTGGTACATTCTCAATTATTATGTTCTTCATTAAAATAGCGAATGAAAAAGGAAATAAGAAGACTGGTAAATAATTATGCCTGAACTTCCAGAAGTACAAACCGTTATTAATGAACTTATTAAAGAAGGTATTTTAAATAAAACCTTTTCTGATTTAATTGTTTATAAAAGTAAACTATTAAAAAACTCTACTCCCACTAAATTAAAATCATTTTTAGCTAAAGAATCTATTAAAAATATCGATAGAATCGGGAAATATCTTGTTTTCAAACTTACACATGATAAAATTTTATTAATCCATTTAAGAATGGAAGGAAAATTATTTTATGAAAAAGCTGGTGTAAAAGTTGATAAAAAACATTTGAGAGTTTTGTTTATTTTTTCTAACAAATATGTATTAAATTTCTTCGATAGTAGAATGTTTAGTACAATTCATATTTTTAACTCCCAAAAAGAGTTTGAAAAATCACCAATTATCAATCGTGTTGCTATCGATCCATTAAACAAGAATTTTAATGCTGAATTTCTACAAAAAACATTCAAAAAATCAACAAAAGCAATTAAAACTAATTTACTCGATCAAACTAAGGTAAGTGGGATAGGAAATATCTATGTTGATGAGATACTTTTTAGTGCTAAAATCTTGCCTATGAAACCAACTAATAAAATCACTAAAAAAGATTATGAAAATGTTGCTAAATTTTCAACTAAAATCCTTAAAGAAGCACTAAAATACAAGGGCACAACTATTTCTACTTTCGCGTCTAGTAGAGAACATATTGGTTCATATCAAGAAAAACTGCAAATTCATGGTCGAAAAATATGTCCAATTTGCAAAAAATCTACATGTTTCGTCAAACTTAATGGTAGAGGCACAACTTACTGTAAGTTTTGTCAAAAGTAGTTGTATATAATATATATACAATGGCTGATGACCAATTTAACCAAGGAACCCCTACAGAAATAAACCCCCGTCCCATTCGTGTTATTAAAACGATGGGTGATATTACCTTCAGTGACTGAATTTGATTTGGTGCATTTGCTTTAATCGCTTTACCTTTTATTCTTTTAAATATCCTTCCAACATTTGGTTTAACAGGAATGTGACCATTGTTGATTAGAACAGCATATATGTCTCCTGTTCTTATCTTTGGTGCAATGATGGGTTTTATTCAAAACAGAACTAAAGGTAAATTCAGATGAAGATTTTGAAGATCAATTAAGTTTATTTTTAAAAACAAAGTTTTTTCTCCAGTGGAAATGAAACAACTTTATGAATTAAAAGAATGTAAAGACAACCACGTTCACTATGTATCTGGAACAAATGATGGAGTTATGAGTTTCTACCGTATTGAAGGTTTTGACCCTACCTTATTGTCTTCTGTACAAGTACAAGAAATTGTTCAAAACTTAACAAACTTCTTTAGTGGTAATATTCGTTTCAAAATTATTTCTGCAAGAATTAGTTATGCAATTCCTCCAAAGTATATTGCGATTAACAGCGATCACTACGGTGTTAACTTCGCTAAAAATAGATATTTCGACCGTATCAACGAGTTAAATAAGAATGCTGATTTACGTCAACAATCTTATTTCATTGTATTTGATGGTCAATCAATCGATAAGAACACAGAGAATGCTGAATTAATTACTTCTCCTCTTTCCAGTGCTCACTTAACTGTAAGACCAGCTATTCCTGAAGAAGTTTCACAAATTCTAAATGAAGTATGAGCTGGTACATTCAATTATGCTAATCCTGAAGAAACTTCATTAAAGGCTATTTCATATGATGCTAACATTGTTAAATTCTCTAAAAAAGATGGAACACATGAATACATGTCTGTTTTATCATATAACTCTATTCCAGAAATTGCTAACATTGGTTGATTAGGAAAAATTATGAACAATGATGCTTTCACAGTAATTATGGATTGTTCGCCAATGTCTCCACAAGAATCTAGTGCATATATGGAAAAGATGGATGTAACTGCAGATAGTTTAATGACAACTAATTGATTTAAAAAACGTGCTGGTGATCAAGAAAGAATGCGTATTACTCACATTAAAGATATTACTGTAGCTGTAAATGAGGCTATCGCTAACGGTAACGTAGCTATGAAAGAAGTTACATTCTATTTAATATTCAAAGAATCTACTAGAAGAAAATTAAAAAACAAAATTTCTGAATACCAAAAAGCTGTTGGTGTATTCAATGATGGTTGAATGCTATTTGATTGTAAGCACATGCAAAGAGATGCTATTATTAATACTCGTTTACACGATATTCCTGCTTTACAATATGCTGATGGTGCATTAAAAGCTATTGGTATGGGTTCATTAAGTGGACATAGTGCTAAAGCTGGACAAGCTTCAATGGTAAATAACTTAACTATTACAAGCGCAATCGACCATAAGATCTTAACTACTTCATTAGGTTTATCTTATCCATTCTTCTCTAAATCTTCAATCGCTGATGAAAAAACATGATTTAAAGGATTCCAAGTTGACCAAGCTTCAGGAGATTCTGATCCTTACTTTAATGACTACTGAAAGAAGAATGAAATGTATAACTCATTTAACCGTTTCTATCAAGGACGTAACGGTTCAGGTAAGTCTTATACAGCTGATATTGACTTCGTTTCAGATCGTCTAGATGATAAGTTCATTATTTCTATTGACCCAAAACCAGAACGTGTTATTATGACTAAAAACTTAGGTGGGGAAAACTTATTAATTGGTGCCAACGATAGTAAAGCTTCATATATTAACATCTTTGACGTATTACAAGTTCCTTCTACTGATGAAAGTGGCAACTCAAGACAAAACCCATTAATTTCTCAATATCAAGCAAACTTAACTTCTATGTCAATTCTTTTATCTTTAGATACAAACAATCCAGATGATAAGATTGTATTATCTTGTTTCAACGATGTTCAAATTTATGTTTATGAAAAATTAATGAAAATTACCCCAAGTTCAGATTTCTCTAAGATTCATAAAAATAAATTCCCTTTAATGAAAGACTTCTACTTTGAAGCTATTAAACGTTATAAAAAAGAGAGAGTTCCTGAGACTAAGACTGCCTTTAACAAGTTAATTGTTTTAATGAAAGAACATGCAGTAGGTATTTCTTCTCCAATCTTTAACAACTATACAAACGTTGATTGAAGTAAAAACAGATTATGAAACTTAATCGTTCGTGATATTGCCTTAAACTTTGGTAACAAGAACATTTTAGCGGTATGAACTATTAATATTATCCGTGTTGCTTCTGCGTTCTTATATGCTAACCAAAAAGTTGTTCTATATATTGATGAGGTTCACTTAATCCACAACATTAACGGTGTATTACAAAGATTAGATGAGTTCGCCCGTGTCGACCGTTCTTTCGGTGGTGCATTATGTTTAATTAACCAAAACTTTAACTCTATTAGAGGAGACTCTGATCCTAAAAAGAAAGAGTATTATGAATCAATCTTTACAATGTCACAATATAACTTCTTCTTCACAACAGGTGAAGAAGACGTATTATTCTTAGTAGATATGTTGGAAGGATCTGGAGCACCATTGAGTCAAGCTGAACGTAGTTTCGTTACTAGAGCTGGTCGTGGTAAATCATTAATTGTTATGAACGCATATGACCGTTACCGTGTACAATTTGATATTTCATTCTGAAGAGAATTATGAGAGGAAGATTTAGAACCTATGTATTTAGCGTCTTTAAAACCTCAAGCTGAAGAGAATCCAGCTCCACAACAACCAGACCTTACTCCAACAAAATTACCTGGTCACGAAGATATTAAAAAAATCATTGAGCACCACAAAGCTAAAACTACTCCTACAACAAAGAAAGCGCCATCAAAGAAAACTACTAAAAAATAATGAAAAAAAATAGTGCACTTACTAAATTTATATTATTTATTGTTGGAATAATATTTTTTCCTTTAACAATCGGTTATTTCCTTTCTAGTTGAGCTATGCGTGGATATAGAAAAGCGAATGTTGGGTTAAAGAAAAAAGATATGCGTTCTAGTTCTATTGTTTGATTAATAGTTTTAATCACTTCAATTATCTTCATTGTTTGTATTGGATTATGAATATGAGCACATTATTATGGAGTTCTTTTTTGTAGAACGAAATATCAAGATAATTTCTTTGGTTTTTATACAATAAAAGCAGCCGACTTAGATTTTGAAAAAAATCCTTGAGTTTCTTTTTTACATGTTGGAGTTGGTAAAGTTGTTTGATTGCCGTGATATTGAGGTATAACATCTTGAGCGGAAAACAGTATCGATATTACAACTCAAAAATTACATAGTGTTTTTTGTTTATGGTCATTTAGCCACGATTGACTTTTATCACATAGATACGGTCAAGATACACCTGTTAACTCTTGACACTGAGTATTAGATTGAACAATTAATCACTATTTAGTTGAATATACAATTTATGGATTCTGTACATTTGTGATGACGAAGATTTTAGCAATGCATATGTTTGATAGTTCAATTAAGGCAACAATTGAAAAAGATGTTATTAAAATGCAAGAAGCACAATATAACAATGCTCAGTATACTCCTAACCACTGAATGACCGATAAACTATATTTGTTTGTTAACTATAAATACCAAGAAAAGATTCAATACAGACTTGAAGCTTCAGTAGCTAAAAAAACTCATGAAATGACTATGGGTAATGGTGCAATTGTTTCTCGTAAGTCTTCTATATTATTTTTTAAAGAACACTGAAGATATAACGCTATTTTCTGTGGTGCTCCTAAGAGTGGAATTACTAATGATATGATGAACTGAGTATTAGCTTGCTCTTATCATAAATCACCAATTATTTTCTTAGATTCTGATTATAACGCTGAAACTGAGGCTAACTTTAAGAAGATGGCACAACTTAATGACACTAAGTTATTCTTAATTGACTTTATCAATACAAATAATAAATATAACCCATTCTACGAAAAAGATGCAAGCCAAGCAGCTGAATTAACTATCTTTGCATTCTTTAAAGATAAATTAGATCACGAAACTACTTCAGATATTTATAACACATTCTTGAAAATGGAAAAAGACGGTACTCCATTCTCGTTTGTCGAAATTATTAAAGCATTCGAACACAACGCTGTTGTATCTAAAGAATTTAAGGCATTCCATGAAGCATTTAAAGAATACTTACCTAATGGTACTAAAGATGGTATTAAAATTAAAGACGTATTAGAACCACAAAAAAATGCGCCAATCTTATACTTCGTTACTCCAAGCAAAATGAAATCTATTGAAGTACAAGCATTAAAGAGAATGTTCTTCAAAGATGTATCTTTAAGTAGTAGTATTGGTAAAGGTGATAGAGATTTACGTAACACAAATGCATTATTCTGTTTCCATGGTGCATACGATTTGTTTAATAATGCTAATGAAGTATCTAATACATTTGCAACATTCACATTTAACAACTTCGCTATTGGTGTAGATATTAAATCTCATACGTTTAAAGATTCTGAAGTAGAAGTTATTAAAGAATTATTTTTCAATGCTAAAACATTCTTTATCCACAGAAACTCAGATAAGAACATCGCTAATATATTAACTACTACATTAGAGAGATCAAGAGTTGTACAAGTTGGTTTCCAAGTAAAAGAAGCAGTATGACATAAAACTCAAGGTAAGAAATTAGAGGATCTTGAAAAATTAGAAAAAACATATAAAGCTACAATTTCTAAAATTATCGCTACATTAAACTCCTTACAAATTGGTGAAATATATTTCAAGACACTTCATGCTGTTAAAAATGAAAGATTCCAAAAAGCCAGTAGTGTAGAAGATATAATTTATGATGTACCTATACTTTCTTCTAGCTTTGAAGAAAATCTAAAAGGAGCAAACAAATTATAATGGATAAGATTATTGGCGATAAAAGAACACACGGAACAAAGAATATCCCCATGTTTTGAAATTCTAAACGTTATTTCAGTGAGAATGTATATCACTGCGTAGCTAGTTCTTGTTTATGAGCGATGTTACCACTTGCTATTGTTTTCGTTGTTTTAGCTAATGTACAAGACTGAGGCACATATAACCAAACTAATAGTACTACACAAATCGGTTTAGCAATTCCTGTATTTATTTTCTTATTAACATTTTCTGTTTGCAAAATTAATGAACGTAAAATTAGAAAACAAAGAGAGAACGATATTGCTAGTAGTATTAGTAGAACAATTGAAAGTTAATTCTTTTTAAAGTCTTTGGTAATATCTATTTTCTTTTTAAAATCATTTTTTTCTTGATAAATGTTTCCAAAGTTAGTTTTGCTTGACCCAGTTAGCTGTTTTACGTCCTTTTGCGAGCTTTCTATGGCTTGTTTTTCATCTTCACTAGTATTTATACCAAAAAGTGTTTCATTGGTCTTTGTTGGAGAAAATAACCTAGCATCTATTGAACTAGCTGTATAAGCAGTAATATCTTTAGCCACACCAGCTTGTATATCTTTTTCTTTTTGATCTGTAACAGTAGTATAAATCTTATTTTTTAATTTAGTTGCATCATTTAGATTATGTGCTTGTTTAAATGCATTAATTTCTTTCTTCTCCATTTTCATTGCATCATTTTTAATTCTAGCCATAGTACTAACAGCACCATGAATAGTTTGTTTTGGCTTAAGAGTTCCACTCTTAGTGAAGTTAGATTTTACTGTTTTAAACATGATTAATTATTTCTTCAATTCTATTCTTAATATCATTTGCGTGATCTCCAAATATTATTGTATATTTATTATAGGATTTACTAATTCCATGAATACTAAACTTTTCGTATTCATTTTTAGGTATTTCTACTTGTTTTTTTAAAACAACCGATACGGAAGAAATAGTGTTTGATACACTAGTAATGTTTTCTTGTCCGCCTAATAAATTAATTAAATCATTAATATCGAAGTCGACTAATTTACTAGTAGTGATACTGTTGTTATACGCAAGGTGCTTTTTTGCTTTCGCTTTTACAACTCAATAATAAATACTAAATGTTATTATTGATAATAAAATTAACTTAGTTTTTGCCTTCATTGATTACTTTGGTTAAGATGTCTTCATTAGTTTTTTCATCTTCATCATCAAATAAATCTAAATCAAATAATTTTTTAGTAATTTTTTTAGTATTATGTACTTTTTCAACTTCTTCCTTAGAAATATATTCTTCTACTTTATTGCTTATAACTTCAGTAGTTTGAGGAACGTTTTGGTGATTTTGATCTGCATTAGAAATAAATAATGATACTTCAGCTTCTTCTGAGATACTATCTTCAATACCATAAATAAATTTAATATCAGGGTTTCGTGCATATTGTTCTAATATTTTTCTTGTATCAATAATTACACTAGCGTTTGTATTTTGATTCATTTTGAAGTTAGCGATAATGTTAATTTCATTTAATGAGAAGTTTCAGTTGCTATAGCTCTTATCAATAGCTGAAGCAATTTTTTGTTGTAATGCTTCATATTGTATACCTTTTTCAATATTAATAATTGTGTGTAAGAAGTATTTAGATTCTTTTAAGAATGATTTTAAATCTCTGAAGTCAATATTAATTCTTCCAGCATTACTAATAATGTTTACGAAGTCACTGATGATTGAACCAATTTCTTTATTTCCTTTTTCTAATTGAGTAAAGAATTCAGTTTCTCCATTGTTAGAAATAATCTTATCGTTTGAAATAGCACAAATACTATCACAATTTTGGTTCATTTCTTGGTAGCTTTCACTAGCAATTTCATAAATCTTTTCACCTTCAATAGTTACCGAAGGTAAAGTAACGATAGAAATGGTTAAAATATTTTTTTCTTTAGCGATTTTAGCGATCTCGGGTCCAACACCACTACCAGTGCCTTTTCCTAATCCTGCAATAATGAAAACGATATCAGCATCACTTAAAATTTCACTAACATCATTTTTATTTTCTTCAAACGCTTTCTTACCAACAACCGGATCGCCGCCTGAACCAAAACCTTTTAATTCGTTTTCTCCAATTAAGAATAAAGAAGAGTTAAATTGATTCTTCTTTAATCTAATTAAAGTCTTACGATCAGTATTCATTGCTCAGAAGTTAACGTTTAATGGTCAACTACGAATCTTTCCTAAATAGTCGATAATATTATTACCAGCTCCACCAATTCCCAAAATCTTTATATTAGGTAACCCTAGAGTTTCATCTTCAACGTCAAAGTTACAAGATATCTTACGAGCTTGCGTCTCAAATACATTGTTATCGTTTTTTTCAGTTATTACTGAATCTAGTACATCATTAAGTGACATGTTATATTATCCTAATTTTGCAGCTCAACGTGTTGATGCAATTCCTATCTTTACAAATAAGTTTTGGTTAGCTTCTTTTGAAATCAAAGCTTGATCAATAAATGATTCCACACTATATGTTACATTTTTAGAATATGCGATTTGTTTATTGTTCACATATTCATATGCATACAGCATTGAACTGACATTTTGGTTAGATAGGCACACAGAATTATTTTTATTAGCGATAACAAACTTAGTATCAAGTTCGATTTTCTTTAATAATTCTATGAAATTATCGTCCCCATTAATAATTATATTATTAAACCCAACAAAATTATCAATTTCTTGAGATATTGAATTTAAAAAATCTTGAATATAGTTTTTAACAAGTTTATTGATGTGTTTAGAACATACTTCTTGGTATGTTAAATAAGAACCATCATATAAGTTAATTACCGGACTGTTTTTAGACAAATCTAATGTGTGGTTAATTCATTTAATACTCTTAACATCTCCACCGATTTTACTATTGATATATTCAACTATATTATTGTATGATAGGTTAAGTACTTTTCTCTCATTGTTGTAGTAGATTGATACATCATTTTTATTAACATCAACATATACTTGGTTTTTCATACAGTTATTAATGTTTTGGTTAGAAACAAATGCTAAAGCATTAACTTTTGCATTATTTAAAATGTTTTGAATAATTTTGTAAATATATTTTGGACATGCATATGTTACATATTCATAGTTAATTGTGTTACCTGGAATAAATGTTGGGTAGTTATCAAATTGTTTACCATCTACATTTCATTTAATAATGTCGTTAGCGATGCAAATATTTTCTGCATCCTGGTTTAATAATGATACTTTATCAATTAAACCATATTTTAATTGTTCACTGCAATATCCTTCAATAACTGGGAAGTTAGGAGAGATTTTTCTAATAGGGTTAGCATTTAATGCGGGAATGTTAATAATATAGTTAGAAACAACTAAACCGATGAATTCATCAGCTCTACGAGTTAATTTACTAATTGCTTTTTCAATATTCTCTGTATTAACGATGTTAGAGAAATCGTAAGAGTATTCAAGATCTATTTTATCGTAAAACAAGTATTTAGGTTGTTCCTTATTTGCTGAGTCTAAGACAAGAACTTTAATTGCTCCCTCTTCGAATGAAATTATACCAAATACTTTTTTTAAATTATACATTTTTCTTTATCCCCCTCATTTTAGCGCTGTGGGCACGTTTGTTATTTAATAATTCACTTTCACTTGCAGTTATCACTTTGTTATTTAACAAGCTAAACTTGGGTTTAGGAATTATTGGAATTTCTTTTGGTACAGAAACTGTTGTTAAATCATTAAAATAATTTTTAACAATTCTGTCTTCAAGTGAATGGAATGAGATAATAACTGCTCTTCCATTAGGTTTTAGGACTGTTGGTATTTGATTTAGTAATTCTTGTAAATTATCTAATTCTTTATTTACTTCGATCCGAAGTGCCTGGAAATACACTTTGGCCGGGTGTTTATCTTTAGATTTATCTTTTCAGCTTAAACTAGCTTTAATGATATCTACGAGTTGACCAGTTGATACAATCTTGTTTTCATCTCTTGCTTTGATAATATTTTTTACAACACCGATAGGATTATTGATTTCCCCGTATTGTTTGAATATTCTAATCAAATCGTTTTGTGAATAGTTATTAATAACATATTCTGCATCAATCTTTTGTGATTGATCCATTCTCATATCTAATTTATTATCATTATGGTATGAGAAACCACGAGTTTGGTCATCAAACATAGGACTACTTACTCCTAAATCTGCTAGTATTCCATCGATTTGGTTGATATTTAGATTTTTAAGCACTTGTGTGATTTGCGAGAAATTTGCTTTCACTACATGCACGTTTTTATAATTATTGAATTTTTCTTTCAAATAACTAATTGCTTGTTCATCTGTATCAATACAAATTAGAACACCGGAGTTAGAGAGTTTATCAAGGATTGCTTGACTGTGTCCACCTCTACCTGCTGTACAATCTACGTAGATACCATTTTTGTTAATATCTAGTAATTCGATTGCTTCTTTAAGTAAAACTGGTATGTGATTATTTGTTTTCATTGCTTAATGCCTCTGCAGCTGATTCATATTTAGATTCTGCCTCATTAGCGTATTTAGCATAAGTGTCTTTGTCTCAGATTTCAATTCTTGATCCAACACCGATAATGAATACATCTTTATCAATATTTGCTTTTTCTTTAAGATTAGCAGGGATTAACACCCTTTTAGTTGAATCTATTTCAACCTTGTAAGAATTGCCCAAGAAAACTCTTTGTACTTGACGTGCGTTAGAGCCGGTATTTGGGTGAGTGAGTAATTGGTCAACATATTCCTTATACTCTTTTTCCGTTCTTATTTCTAAACATCCATCAAAACCTTTTGAAATAAAGATCTCGTTTGAAAGTTTTTCAATAAACTTACTAGGAAGAGTAAGACGATTCTTAGTATCAACTGTGTGATTATAAGTTCCTAGAAATATCATATTGCACTTTCTCCCACTTTCTTACACTTATATTATACAAACGTTAGGAAAAGCGTGGGATTACGCCACGTGTGTATAACAAAAAAACATGCTTGGGATTAACCAAACATGTTTAATTGATTGTAGGATTATTCTACCTTAACGGTTGCACCAATCTCTACGAATTTCTTTTTAATTTCTTCTGCTTCTTCAGGTTTAATGCCTTCTTTAACAGGAACATTACCTTTTTCAACGTTAGTTTTAGCTTCCATTAAACCTAAATTTGTGAATTCACGGTATAACTTAATAGCAGCGATCTTTTGAGCACCACCATCAACTAGGATAACAGATACAGAAGTTGGAGCAGCAGCAACAGCAGGACCAGCAGCAACAGCAACTGGAGCAGCAGCAGATACACCAAATTCTTCTTCAATACCTTTAACTAAATCATTGATTTCTAGTAAAGACATTTCTTTTAGAGATTCGATTAATTGTTCTTTTGTAATTTTAGCCATATTTATATTATATATTATTTTTTAATTATTTTGTGTCAGCCACAGCTTTAAGACCGTACATTAGGTTACGTAAGTTACCTTGTAATGCAGAACAAAGCATAGAAAGTAAGTCGTTTTTACCAGGTAAACTAGCTACAGTAGCTAGTTTATCGATACCAACGATGTTACCATCTAATAAACCTTGCTTATAATGAATGAATTTTAAATCTTTCATTAAATTACTTATTTCTTTAAAGGCAATGATTTCATCACCATGAGAAACAATCAATGCACATGGGCCTGTAAGTGTTTCGATACCAGAAATACCTGCCTCACTAATAGCACGGTTGAAAATGTTGTTTTTTGAAACATACATCTTAGCACCAGCATTATGAAGTTTCTTTCTTAGTTCAGTAGTTTTAGCACCAGTTAATCCAAGGTACTCAAAAACTAAGAATGATTTAGCTGTTTTTAATTGTTCAACTAATTCACTTACTTGATTTGCTTTATTTTGGATAATTGGTTTCATATCTACTTGCTTTGCAATATACAATAATGTTATTGTGTAATAACACTAGAGATATATGAAAATAATTCATACTTCGGTACCATTTTTAAGATTTTACAATCCGATACTGTCTTTAGTATATTGCATTTATATTATATCTAAATATTCATATTATTGGTTTTTTTTAGTGTTTGTTATTTAGAAGCATTTTAGTGTGAATGTAGAGAAATATAGTAGGCTGGATAAAATGTTGTAAAAACGAAAGCAAACTATGTTAATGGGGCACCTATTCAGTTCTTAGGTTGTTTAGTTTAACAATATTTCTATTAAATTGTTTTTGTTCTTCATTAAATTCTGTCTGTCTAGCGTTGAATTGTTCTTGTCTTGAAATAAATTCCATTAGAATATTAGCTAATTTCTCAACAGTCATTCTTGGTTTCTTATTTTGTTTCACTTGCTTTTTAGGTTTTACATGTTTTATTATAGCAATAGTTGCCGTTGTGTTTTCTATTGGTTTATATTGTGCATCTAAGAATTTGATTGTTGTGTGTTTATTACTCATACACTAATAAGTTACCACAAAAGTACCAAAAAGGGTGAAAAACTTTTTTGTTATATATCTATGATATATAAAATTTTTGAAATCGATATGCTCAAAATGGACAAAAAGTGCCATTTAACTCCTTGAAAAAGTACTGTTTTTATGGTTTTTTAAATTATGAAGTACTAGCAGTTTTAGCAACTCAACCATTGTTTTTTTGGAAATCCTCTTACTATTAAAAACTCTTTCTCATCATTTATATTTTTCTCTTATATCTATAGATATGCTAACGTTTTAAAATTTTATGAACAGTTTTAAACGCTTTCCTTAAATTCTTTTCCGCTAATATTCTGTATTGTTCACTATTGGAAATATTTGCATATTTAGTTCTTTGTGAATCTAATTTATCTGCTATATATATTATCATCGCTAATTTAGATATTCTTTTAGCAGGAATAACGTGTTGACTAATTGCATCTAACACATCCTCATCTAATATATTAAAGTATTTTTTAGCATATACTGCGCTAGCAATGCCATGCAATGTTTTTACATTTGGATATGTGGCAAATCTTTTATCATCTTTAGTTAATTTAATAATATCTTTTTCAGGTAATTCTTTTGCTACATCGTGCAACAATCCTGCTAAATATGCTTTTTTAGGATCGATACCGTGAATAATGGCTAATTTATATGCATATTCTGCAACAGATAAAGTATGTTCATAACGATACTTGCTAAGTATCTTTTTGATTTTTTTTCTTAAATCGTTATATAAATGCATTTATTTTATTATAAATAATGTATTATTTAATGTGCAGACATACTACAAAATTTTTTATTATGTTATATAATATATATAATGAAAAAGATTAACGTAGACCGTAAACATCGTAAATCATTAAGACATACACGTTTTTTTAACCGTCTTAAAAGAGAAGGAAATACTAAACCTAGATTTGTAGTATCTAAAACTAATGCTAACTTATTTGCACAAATTTTAAATGATCAAAATGGTACAGTTATCGCTGCTGTTAACTCATTACAATTAAAGAAACAAGCTAATATTACTGTTGCTCAAGAAATTGGTGGATTAATTGCTGAGAAAGCTAAAGCTGCTGGAGTTAGTGAAGTTGTATTTGATAGATGTGGTAGTAAATTCCATGGACAAATTAAAGCTGTTGCTGATGCCGCTAGAGAGAAAGGATTAGTATTCTAATATGGAAAATAATAAAGTAGCAGTTGCTCCAACTAATTCAGAAGTTCGTAAACCAAGAGTATTTAGTCGTCCTAAAGATGATATTGAAGAAAAAACAGTTATGACTAAGTTCATTAACAAAACTACTAAAGGTGGTAGACGTAGTAGATTTAGTGCTTTAGTTGTTTGTGGAGATAAAAAAGGTCGTGTTGGATTTGGATTAGGTAAATCAAAAGAAATTACAGTTGCTGTTAAAAAAGCTAGTCAAGCTGCTAGAAAATCAATGGTTACTGTATTAATTAATAAGAAAGGTGGATTATACCACGAAATCTCTACTAAATTTGGCGCTACACAAGTATTATTAAAAACCGCTCCTGTGGGTGCTGGTATAATTGCTGGTGGTGTTATCCGTACTATTCTCGAATTAGCTGGATATAAAGATGTTTGTGCTAAGAACGTAGGAAGAGCAAGTTCTCCGACTAACATGGCTACAGCTACCATTAACGGATTATTATCTCAAAAAACTCCTCGTACAATTGCTGGAGAAAGAGGAATCACTACTGAACAATTATTTAAGGGAGGTTTTAATAAATAATGGAATTAAACAACTTAAAATATAAACCCGGTTCAAGAGGACAAAAAAGAAAAATCTACGGAAGAGGATTTGGATCTGGTTCTAAACGTGGATTTAAGGGAAATAAAGGTCAAGGACAAAGATCTACAGTAAATGTAAGAATTGGATTTGAAGGTGGTCAAACTCCTTTATACCGTCACGTTAGAAAAATTGGTTTCAACAACTTTAACTTCAAAGCTGACTATAATGTTGTTTCACTAGGACAAATTGAAACATTAGGTTCGGAAAAAGTAAATGCGGCTGTATTAAAAAAAGCTAGATTAATTAGAGACGCTAAATTACCAATTAAAGTTATTGGAACTGATGATGTTAAATTATCTAAAAAATATGAATTAGAAATCTCTAAAATTACTAAAGGTGCTGCTGCTATTGTTGAAAAAGCTGGTGGAACTATTAAATTAATTTAATATTTATTAATTTTTTGTTATAATTATTTTAATGCCTAATAAGTATTACCAAGTTGCAATTGATGGACCTGCTGGTGCTGGAAAAAGTACCATTGCTAAATTAATCGCAAAAAAACTTAATTTCACTTTTATTAACTCAGGTGCAATTTATAGAACTATTACTTATGCTTTAATTCAAAGAAATATTGGTTTTGAAGATGTAGAAGGTATTGTTAAAACATTAAGCGAGATTAATATTAAACAAATTGGTGACCAAATGATTTTAGATGGTGTGGATATTTCTAGTGAAATTAGAACTCCTCAAATTTCCAATAATGTTGCTTATGTGGGAAAACAAAAAAACGCAAGAGAATATATTAAACAAGTTGAAAGAGATATCGCTTCATACCAAAACATTGTTATTGAAGGAAGGGATACTACTACCGCTGTATTCCCTAATGCTACACTTAAATGTTGAGTATTTGCTTCTCCTGAAATTCGTGCTCAAAGAAGATGAGAACAAGATGGAAAAATCCAAGATTTAAATAAGGTATTAGAAGAAGTTAAAGCAAGAGATAAGATTGATGCTGAAAGAGCAATTGACCCAATGAAAAAAGCTAATGGTGCTTTAGAAGTAGATACGACTAATATTACTATTGATGAGGCTGTTGATACAATCGTTAATAAATTTAAAGAGCTTGTTTAAACTTATTAAACATAAAATAGAACAGTGTTAGCGCTCCTCAACTAGCGGTTAAAAATAATGGCAAGAAAAATAAATGTGCTCAACTACCATGAATGCTATGATCTACAACTTGCGAAGGATTCTTAATATCAGCAAAATCTCAGAAAGCAGATAAATCTCCATACTGAGAATAATGCATTGTGAAGAAAGTGATAACTAAATACACCATATACACCGCTGGTAAAATAATTCCTAACACAGCTGATTTATAATGAATTTTATTATATAACTCGATCTTTTTAACTCAAATATTTAATGCGAAGAATGTAATAAAAAGAATTGGGCATAAGATGTGTAAGATGCAAGATTGCACCCATCACAAAGCTGTGCCTAAAGGGAATGCACTAATTCCTTCTCCTGCAAATATAATGCTATAAAACATAAATTGATAAAAGAAAAAACACAAGAAAATATAACAAGCAATATGAGTTAAGAATATACCGTTCTTAATTATTTTTAACGGTTTATAAAAATTTACAATTCATAATATTAAAAAAATAATACAACCAATATTTGTTACTATAGTAAAATATGAAAAATAATTAAATCAAGTCAATTCTAAAAAGTTTAAAAATGAATGTGAATTTCATATGCTTCCTAAATATGAAATTGTCAATCCGATTAAAGAAAACAATATAGTAATAAATCCTAATATTAATTGTATCTTGCCTTGTTTATTTTGTAATTTATAATTGCTTATTAAAGTAATCATATATAAAAATTATATATAAGTATATATTTTATATAAAATATAAACAAAAATATATTGCTTATATACTATTTATAACATGAAAAAATCAACATTATTAAGTTTGATTGCTACTCCAATAATATTTGCCGGGGTTATTTCCCCTGTTATAATTGCCCAAACATATAAAAAACATTCACTTCATTCTTATATGAAAGATAATCAAGTCCCACAAGATAGGAAATATGATAAGTATAAAACTTATAATGTTTTACAAACACAAGATTATAAAGAGGAAGCGACAAAGTTAGTTAATGATGCTGTTGTAGCATATAGAGGTGGTTTAGTGGAAGCGATACACTATATTAATCAGAATACAGACATTAATGCCACTCGAAGAACTGTAGAAGAATTTTATGTTAAACCACTTTTGGAAAACTTTAATAAATATATAAACCAAGGGTATGATGCCGATTACTTTGCTAGCGTGATGAGCGAACGTGGCACTACATATTATGACTGAAGAAATAATTTAATTGATATATGCACGCAAGCTAATAGTTATGATAATGCAGGATTGGTGACAGAAGCTTTAGCAAACAGTACTTATTTAAATTATGAAAGCAAATTGTTACTAAATGATTTAATTGCAAATGAAGAATTTAAAATTGGTGCTGATGTAACAGACATTGTTTCTTCTTATATATATTTATATGACCAACCATTATCTCGTGATTCTTTTTATAACAACGGTCGCGAATATGGCATTGCTGCTATCCTTAACGATTTTGATACCAAAACAGGTAATATCGATTTAAGATTATTCACTTATACATCATATGACTTTCTAACTCTAATGCTTGATGATGAACAAATACTGAATTTAGGTGGTGTACCATTTAACTTCAATGCTTCATTTTCTCCTGTAGATGAAAAGAATGAGTGTAAAGCATGGTTAAAAAATACTGAGCTGTTGCCAAAGGACAATACATATATTGATGATTTTTGCGGTTACTACCTTGAAGGTGATACAATTGTTTATTCTGAAATCTACAAATATTTCGAATTTGAATATAGCGAAGATTACATATTAGACGCTAGATGTGTTAAGATAAATGAGAATACTAATGAAATAACTTTATCGTTCAATGTTTCTAAAACTGCTTCGATCGGCTTATTTGACAAACAAGAAAGAATCTTAACTGATGATTATCAATACACTTTTTTATTAAATCCGTCTCCGGAATTACTTGAATTAGTTGAAAAGAAAATACTTGAAGTTAATGATATATTAGATTTTTACACTGATGAGAAAATTAATGCTATTCAATATTTTGTTGGACATCTTACTATCTATATAGATTTACAATGAACTTTCTTCGCGCTTAATACAGCTCTATCTATTGCTTATTTTGCTTCATCATTTATTTCGCCTTGGAATGTCGCTAATGGAGTTTTGTGTGCGGTTGGTGCGGGTTTATCATTAGCGTCAGCTATTTTATCAATGCAGCAAAGAGAAGAAATTGAAAAACAAATTTCAAAAATGATTTCATATAAAGAGTCTGATGAATATTTTGAATTAAAAAATGAATATGAATCAAATGTTATATCATATATATCACTCGGATACAGCGGAATATGTAATATGGTGGAACTATGTCGCAAATTTTTAAAAAATTTTATATTAGGAATATCTAATGGTACAACCATTGGCAAAGCTACGATTAAATCCATTTGTCGTGTAACTACCAAGCAGATTGAAAATTTTATTAAGATTAGTAAAACAATTAGTATTCTTAGCACAGTTCTCAATGCTGCGGAAATCGCTGTAGAATTATGGTGAATTATTGACCAAAGTCATTTTGGAGATATATTTTAATGTTTTTATTTGCTTTATCAATCTTCCTATATATACACTCTGTTGTTTTAAATATTGTTGTTCTTTTAATTTTTATATTTACCTATAAAAACAAAAATAAAATAAAATTCTTCGTTACAAAATGAGCTCCTTACGATGATAAATCTGAAACATTTCCTATGTATGCTATATCAATGGTTTTCAATACCGCTTCATTCATAATTTTATTAATTTTATCTTCTTCATTCAAAACCACGGCCATAATTTTTATTTGTCTAGTTTGTGCAAATAACATTTGAGAAATCATTATGTTCACCGGTTATATTGTTTTCAAACTTAGCGTGTATAAAATGGCGGTTTTAGACAAAAAAGAAATAAAATCAGAAATTGAAGAAAGTTTGCGTTTTAATAAGAATGCAACTAAATGTGCTCGTTCGTTGTTAACAAAAATGCAAAAAGCACAAATTGAAGATATGTTCGAACCATTAAAATTACATAAAGGAAAATTTAGTATATCACAAGCAAAAAAAGTTTTTTCAATTATGCAAAATAATTTAATGAAGAAAAATTATCAATATTTAAATTTAGTAGTTAGAGAAAAAATTCTTAAATATATTTTGAAAAATGTAGATTTCAATAATTGCAAATAAAACATGAAACACTATAATTAGTTTATGTTGTGCTTTTTAAAAACATTATCACTTTCGTTATTTATTACTCCATTTTTTTCGCCAGCAACGCCCCTTATCGAAAATCTATATAAAACAAATACAAGTGCTGTACCAACTTTTTATAATCCTGAATATTTTGTTGTTAGCAATAATACTTTAACTGGTTTAAAATATTATGAAGGATCAGAAAATGCTAATACATTGCTTGTAAACTCTTCCTCGCTAAATATTCATGCAATTAGTTCTCTACTTCCTGGCAGTTTACCTCCTACAATACATAATCTTATGATTAACAATGATTCTGATACAACTTTTACTTTAGAAAATAAAGCGTTTTACAATACAAATGTACATGTCGTTGATTTATCTGGAAATAATTTTTCTATAGGTGATTCAGCATTTGAATTATGTGTTAATTTAACAAAAATCATGGATAACGCGCCAATATCTCATTTGGGTACATCTAGTTTATCTATTGGTAATAAACTGGAATTTGAAATTTACAACCAAACAACTGCTAACAATACAATTTTATGATTTCCTAAAATTTATTTGACATCTACATTTTCATATCCATTTTTGTGTAACAAGGCTGGTACTAGTGAGATACAAGAAAATTGCTTAACAATGACATATGATAGAATAATATCGCAAGCTTTACATTCTCCTATTTTGTGCGGAAACTATATTAAAATGACAAATTTAGTAATAAGTTCTTGTGCAGAAATCTTTCTTCCCGATACATTACAAAAAAATATCGATGACACCCCTCAAATATTTACTAGTGAGGATGTAATACTTACAGTCAATGAAAGAAGATGAATGCAAGCTTCTGTAAATGGTTATGGTAATAAAAAAACTATTTATGAAAATTTTGTTACTACATATACAAATATTAAATATAATACCATTTCATTAAATGGAGATATGGTATATTATGATTATTATTCTTATAAATCATCAATACAAGAATCTAATAATACTGCAACAGCTAATGATTTTGGTTCGAGCGTTAAATTTTCTACTGGCGAATCGGTTAAATGAAAAAATGGACATTATAATTGATTTTGGCCAGCCTCGTGAATAGATGGTTGTATGGAAAATTGTGGGCCTGGATACTGATAGAGTATGAAACATTTTAAAAAAATATACGCCACTTCAATAATAGACATGTTATCTAGTTATGTTACATACATATATTTATCAATCTTCCTGGTATGCGGTATTTTATTTATAGGTGTTATTCCTAAAACCGCAATGCGATCATTTGATGGAGGTATTACCACTACAATTTGTTATATTATCCCTATATTTGCTTTCTTTAGTTCTTTAATGGCTGAAGGCAATGTTGACAAAAGAGAATTGACATATATTTTATCACGTCCAGTTACTAAGCAATCATTCTTCTTGGCAAAATTATTATCTTCATTAACACTTATTGTCGCTATATATGTTCTCATCATACCTATATTCTTTATTTCAAGAGAATTAGCACCTATCCCATCTGATGAAACGGATACCGTTAAACCAGTTGATATAACTAAATTAATATTTGGTATTTTTTGTACAGTTATTGCTGTTAATGTTATTGGAAGCAGTTTGAAATTTTATATGAAGGATAAAATAACTTCAATTTTTTCATTTGTTTTAATGTTTGTTGCATGCGTTTGTATTGCAGCGATAGTTTCACAAACTTCTACAAATTATGATGAAATTGAAAAAAATATAATTTGGTCGTTAATAATTTTATTACCTATGTGCGTATTATTACCGTTAAGTGCAGTTATATGTGGTGCTTCATATTTTTTTATAACGAAAGGAGATATTAAAATATAATGAACAAAGTAAAGTACAATATCAGTTTAAAAAATGTAATTAAAACCATAAATAAGAAAGCACTACTTAAAAATATCAACTTTGATATTCCAACTGGAGCAATATGCGCATTCATTGGTGCAAGTGGTTCAGGTAAAACAACAACAATTAAAGTAATGATGAATTTATGAGAATCTAATTCAGGAGAAGTAAAAATGGCAGGTTTAGATTATCAAGATTTAAAACTACACTATAAAATAGGATATGTACCTGAAAAAGAGAACTTCCCTAAAAAAACTGCTCTTAAATTCTTAACACGAATGAGTGAACTATATGATTTAGAACCAAATGTAATTAGTGATCGTATTCATTACTATGCTAAGAAACTCGAAGTAGAGAATATATTGAATGATACATTAACTAATATGTCTTCTGGTCAAAAGAAACGTATTATGATCTTACAAGCACTTATCCACCAACCACAAATATTAATTATGGATGAACCAACCGAGAATTTGGATCCAAATAATAGAGAAGCATTCTATAAAGTAATTACTGATTTAAATAAAAAAGGTACTACAATATTTATTTCATCTCATAACTTAGCTGAAATAGAACAATATATTGATTATGTGGTTATTATCGCTAATGGAGAAATTAAACACACCGGACCAGTAAAAAAGGGTAAAGGCGAACTTAAAAAAATATACGAAAAATATAAATAATTATTTCAAAAAAATAACCTTTGTATTTTAACCATTTTTTATCATTTATATATATAATATATATATAATGGGAAATAAGAACGTTAACCAAATTCGTGAAGACCTAGGGAAAACAAAATTATTAGACCAACCTATCGTTAAAGAACTACAAGATTCATTCCTAGAATATGCTATGAGTGTTATTGTTGCTCGTGCTCTTCCTGATGCTCGTGATGGTTTTAAACCTGTTCATAGAAGAGTTTTATTTGCTGCCTATGGTTTAGGATTAAGTAGTGATAAACCTCACAAGAAATCTGCTAGAATTGTCGGTGAAGTAATCGGTAAGTACCACCCACACGGAGATACAGCTGCTTATGAAACAATGGTACGTATGGCTCAAGACTTCTCAATGCGTTACCCTTTAATTGATGGCCACGGTAACTTTGGTTCAACTGATGATGGTCCTGCTGCGATGCGTTATACTGAAGCGAGATTAAGTAAAATGGGTGATGCTATCCTTGAGGATATCGACAAAGAAACTGTTAACTGATTGGATAACTATGATGGAAGTGAAAAAGAACCAGAAGTATTAACTTGTATTATCCCTAACATGTTAGCAAATGGTTCTAACGGTATTGCTGTTGGTATGGCTACAAATATTCCTCCTCACAACTTAAATGAATTGATTAGTGCTATTAAAGCTATTGCTGTTAATCCCGATTTAACTATTGAAGAATTAAAACAATACATCCATGGTCCTGATTTCCCTACTGGTGCTGAAGTTATTGGATTAGATGGTATCCACAACTATTTCAATACTGGTAAAGGTTCAGTTATCGTTAGATCTAAAATTGAAATTAAATATCACGAAAACGATAAATCTACAATCGTTATTAAAGAATTACCATACATGGTATCTAAAAAGTCATTAGTTGACAAGATTGTTGAATTAGTTAGAGATAAGAAAATTGAAGGTATCGCTAACTTACAAGACTATTCAAGTATGGAAGGTACAAGAATTGAAATTGAAACCAAGAGAGATGTTGTTCCCGAAGTATTATTAAACCAATTGTACAAAACCACTCCATTACAAACATCATTTGCGGTTAATATGTTGGCTTTAGTTGATGGCGAACCTAAAATTTTAAACATTAAAGAAGCTTTATTAATTTATTTAAACCACCAAATTGGTGTATTAATTAAGAAAACTAATTTTGAAAAATCCAAAGCTGAAGCAAGAGCTCACATTTTACAAGGTTTACATATTGCTACAAGTAATATTGACGGTGTTATTGCTATCGTTAGAAATGCTTCTGATAATGATGAAGCTATAGCTAACTTAATTAAAGAATATAAAATTGATGAAATTCAAGCTAAAGCAATTACGGAAATGAAATTAAGAAGCTTGAGCGGTTTGGAAAGAAACAAAATTGAGGCTGAATTAAAAGAATTAATTGAATTTATTAAAGATTTAAATGAAACATTAAGTTCAAGAGATAAACAAATTAAAATTATTTCAGATACATTAGATAAAGTTGGCAAAAAATTCGGTGATGCTAGAAGAACTGTAATTAGAACTGATATCACAAGTAACATTGATGATGAAGACTTAATTCCACAAGAAGATATTTTAATTACTATGAGTGCTAAAGGTTACTTAAAGAGATTACCTGTTGATACATATTCAGTGCAACACCGTGGTGGAGTTGGAGTTATCGGTGCTCAAACACATGAAGATGATGATGTTAAGAAAATTATTGTCGCTAACACTCACACAGACTTATTATTATTTAGTGATTTAGGTAAAGTTTACCGTATTAGAGGTCACCAAGTTCCATTAGGTTCAAGAACAAGTAAAGGTATTCCCGCTATTAACGTAGTTGGCATTGAAAAAACTGAACACATTTTAACAATCCTTCCTGTAGATAGCTACGATGCTTCAAGATTATTCTTCTGTACTGTTGATGGTATTGTTAAACAAACTAATATTAATGAATTTGAAAGAATTAATAAAAATGGTAAAATTGCTATCCACTTAAAAGAAGGCGATAAATTATTTGATGTTATTAGAATTAATGATGGTGAAGAAATTTATATTGGAGCAAGCAATGGTAACATGTGTAGATTTGATGAAAACCAAGTTAGAATTTTAAGTAGAACTTCTGCTGGTGTATTTGGTATTAACTTAGATAATAAAGACTATGTTGTTGGTTTATCTAGTTCTAGCCAAGGTGGAAAGATCTTATCTATTGGTGAACATGGCGTTGGTAAATTAACTGAAGTTGAACAATATAGAAAAACATCAAGAAATGCAAAGGGTGTAATGACTTTAAAAGTTAATAGTAAAACTGGTAAATTAATTTACATCTGTGCTGTAAATGGCGATGAAGAAGCTTTAATGATTACTAATGGTGGTAAAGTAATTAGATTCTCGTTAACTGAAATTAATACAATTGGTAGAAGTACTAGTGGAGTTAAATTAATGAACATTGATGATAGCGAAAGAATTCAATCTGTAACCATGTTTAAAAAAGGTGAATTAGCTGAACACGAAGAAGGTGATGGAGTGATTGTTGCTAAAACAGTTAAAATCGATTTAGAATAATAAATTAATTTTTATTCAAAGAAATCAAAATATTACATTTCTTAATATTTAAATTGTACGCTACATAACGGTTGATATTACTTATATACGCACTTAATTCATTAATAAAATTTACATCTTGTGTATGTGATAAAGTGATCTTAATTTCAGGTGTGTCATTTACTTCTTTAATAATTACATTATTGATTTTTGCGTTAACAATAATTCTCTTAATAATATTGTTAATTGTTTGGTTTAAAACTTCTGGGCTAATAGTAATATTACCTAGTCTCTCATTAAAAGATAATTGCATTATTCTTCTTTTCCTCTTCCAATATAACTTCCATCGCTAGTTCTAATACTTACTCTTTCACCTTGTTTAATAAATTCAGGGATTTCAATCGTTTCACCATTTTCTAATACAGCTTTTTTCAATCTAGCGGTAGCACCAGAGTTTTTAGGAGCTTCTTCTGTTTCTTTAATCGTTAAAATAACTGATTCAGGAAGAGAGATACCTAAAATTTCATCTCCAAATTTTTGTACTCTAACAGTTAATCCTTCAGTAATAAATTTCTTTTCTCATTCTAATTTACTTAAAGGGATTTCAACTGTTTCATATGTTTTATCGTCCATGAATACATAGTTTTGTCCGTCGTTATAGCTATATGTCATTGTATTAGATAATACTTCAGCCTTCTCATATTTATCTTCACTTAATGTTTCTCAAGATACTCCACCTTTTCTTAAGTTTCTTACTCTAACTTTAATAACCGCTTTAGCCATTGAAGTTTTATTGAATGTATTTTCGATAACTAAATAGATATTACCGTTATCTAAATAAGTCATTCCTGGTCTTAAATCTTTAGCGTGTATTACTTCTCCCATATTAATATTATATTTATTTTATTGTGTGCTACAACTCCACAAAAACACAAAATTGTATATAATATAGATATCACTACTTTAGGGACAGTTGGTTTAAGTACCAATTGTCCTTATTTTTTGAAAAAAACCGATATGAGCATTATCCAAAAAGAAATATTCAACACAAGTAAAGAATTAGCGAAGAAAAATAAAATTAGCGAAGAGTACGTAATGGAATCTTTGAAGTCTGCTATTATTTCAGAATATACAAAAGAATACGTAGATGCAGTTGTTGATGTAGAAATCGATACTGAAAAATCTCAAATTAACATTAGTAGAATTTTTACAGTTGTTGCTGATGATCAATCTGAAAACTTTGATGATAACGTAGAAATCCCTTTAGAAGAAGCTAAAACATATAAAGCTGACATCCAAGTTGGTGATACATTTAAAAAGCCTATTTCATTTGATAGCTTAAACAAAATGCTAATTCAAAACATTTGAAACTTATTTAAACACTTATTAAATGCTGAAACTAATAAAGCAATTTATAATGACTGAAAACAAATTAAAGGGACAATTGGTTATTATGAAGTTGAAAAAACAGATGGTCCACGTGTAATTGTTAAAATTGATAAAGATATTTATGGTATTGTTAACTTAGCTGACCAAATTCGTGGAGAAAGCATTATCTCTGGTAAAAAATACTACTTCTATGTTAAAGATGTTTTACAACACTCTAAAGATTGACCTATTATCTTATCTAGAAATGACGACGCATTATTAATTCATTTATTAAACAAGAATGTTCCTGAAATCGCTGATGGTATTGTTGAAATCAAGGGTATCGCTAGAATTCCTGGATATGCAGCTAAAATTGCTGTTACTTCTACTGCTGAAGGTATTAACCCTGTTTCTACTATCATTGGGCCTGGTGGAAGTAGAATTAGAGCTGTACAAGCTGAATTAAACAATGAAAGAATTGATCCAGTTAAATATAGTGATGATTTAAAAACATTCATTATCAACATTTGTCACCCAATTTACCGTGGTGGTGTAAGCATTAGTCAAATCTCTGGTATTAGCATCACTGATAGACAAGTTACTGTTATCTCTGAAAATAAAGTACATAACCCAATTTTAATTAGTAAATTAGTTGATAGAAAAGTTGACGTAATTACTCCTGAAGATGCTGAATCAATCGAATTAGAATACGAGAAAGTTGAATCAGTTCAACAAAATAGAAACAACAGACAATTCAACAATAGTTTCGAGAAAAAAGAGAAAGTTGACCTTGGAATGAAAAAATTTGAGGACTTATTCAACGACTAATAATATAATTTATATATGATATACACTACAGAACAATTAACGAAATTAGAACAAGCTGCTAATAATATTTATGAAGCATCTGGTGTTCCTCATTTAGTTTCTATCGAAAAATTAGCCGAAGTTGGTGCCCAAAACTTAATCGTTGGTAGAAAATGAAACCCTAAAAACGAAATCTACGTTAGTAAGAGTTCTACTGCTGGTAACAAATTCTTTGACTTAAGAAGAACTATTTATGGCATTACTGATGCTTATAAGAAAATCCTTAACTCAGTTAAATTAAATGAAAGCATCCTATTCGTTGCTACTAAAAACCCAGACATCTCTGCTTTTGTTAAAGAACAATGTATGGCTACAGATTCTTTATACATTACTAAGAGATGGTTAGGAGGTATCCTAACCAATTTTAAGACTGTTAAGAAGTCAATTAGTCGTTTAAATGAACTTAATAACTTAGAAGTTACTGGAGAAATTAAAAAATACGGTAAAAAAGAAAGAATCCAACTTGCTCGTGAAGCACAAAAATTAGAAAACTTCATCGGTGGAGTAAAAAAAATTGGTTCTTTACCAAAATTAATCGTTGTATTAGACCCTGTATTAGAACATATCGCAGTACAAGAAGCTAGCAAAATTGGTGCTTCTGTAATTGCATTAAGTAACAGTGACGCTAATACAAAAAATATTGATTATAACATCCCGTGTAATACAAAATCTAAAAAAACTTGCTGATTAATCTTATCAATCTTATTCGATGCAATTAAAACTGCTAAAGCTTTACCAGTTAGTGTAGTTGAAAAAACTAACGATGAAATCGTTATTCCTTACGTTATTACTCCTAAAGACGACAAAAACTTAATCAAGTCAAGTAAACCTAATACTAGAAAATAGTATACATACACATTATTAAATAAATGGAACAAATAGAAATAGAAGAACTTAAACGTCGCGCATTTATTCACGATCATACTGCTCAAATTCAATTGGGAGAATATTACTTAAACAAAAAATTCTCTAATAGTAATTTTTCTCGTGCTGAAAAATTCTTAAAGATGGCTGCTGAGAAACACCAAAAACAAGGTATGGAACTATTGATTAGTCTATATCTTAAATATATGGAATACTATATCAAAAACAATATTCAACCAGGTAAAGTATCTATGTGTTTTAGACTTGGAGTTAAATGATGTAAGATTGGAGCAGAATCTGGTTTTGATTTCACAAAAGATCAAGATAAGTTTGTTGAGATTTATGCTAACGCTAGTGAAAACAATAGCAAAATAGATTTGAACTATAAATATAAAAAGAAATTTAATAAATACTTTATTATCACTGGTGTGTTAATGGGTTTAATGGCTATTTTAATTATTGTATTCGCTTCATTAAAATTAAATAAAGCATTCTGAATAACTCCCGCTATTCTTTTAATTATCCTATGTGTTGTGTTCTTCTTAATTTGAACTTTCAAAAGAAGATTAATAAATGCCAACTCTATTTCTAATATGGTTGTATCATTTGCTGATATTGATAAGATTAATAAAAAACAAGAGAAAGCAAATATTCCTCAAAACTTGTCTTTAGTAGAAAAACTAAAATTAATCTTTGATTATGAAAACGCTGAACGTCACAATCTTACACCAATCCAAAGAGGTTTATTAGGAGAGTGCTATATTGAATTTTTAAATGGTAAAAAAGCAAAAGTTTTATATAGTTCAATTGCGCAAAAATTAAAAAAATATAATGAAGAATTATCGAGTATCGAATGAATTAATAAAGGTGTAGAAACTAACGATCCGTTTGATTTTATTGTTAATACTATTAGTGGTAAAAAATTCTATATTGATGTTAAAACTAATTATAATAATTTAAATAAAATTTATATGTCTTATCTACAAAAAGAATGTGCTTCTAATGCAATTAAAAACGGTACCACTTATTTCATTTGTAAAGTAAATAATTTCTGATATAAAAATATCGATGATTTTACTAAAAAAGCTAAATTCCCGGCAATTGGTTTTTACGATCTAAAAGAAGAGGCGGATCTTTCTAAATTAGAAATTACATATCATTAATGATATAATATACTAATATATGCCAGACGCCCAGAGTTTAAAAACGATAAATAAGCACAAATTAGTTTATGTAATTTGTCTCATTTTGAGTTCTGCTGTGTTTCTTGGTGAAACTTTCCTTGGTTTATTTTTCAAACTTCACTGTCTAGTTTCTGACGCTTCAAGTAACTTAGTGGATACAATTATGTATGCTGTTTCTATTTGAGCTGTATCTCAAACATTAAAACATCAAAGAAGAACTACATACTTTATTTGTCTTATACAATTTGTTATTGGAATGTTCTCTTTAAGTTTCTTCGTTGTAGGAGTTGTTGAAGTGAGTCACAGTAACCCTGATTGAATGATTATGATTATCTCTTCTTCCGTTTCTTTTGTTGTTAGTCTTGTTCAAAGCATTATTATCTATAGAACAGAACATAAGGGTAGTGTTGGTAAAACTAATGCTATCTTTACATATATCGGTTTATTGTCTGCTTTCTGTGGAATCCTTTCTGGAATAGTTATTATGTTTTTAATGAAATCTCCACATGTTACTCACGATTGATACGATACTCCCGATTTAGTTGTATCTTTAGTTTTCTCTTCATTAATTATTTTCCAATCAATTAAAATCTTTGTTGATATTAAGAGAAATAAGAAAGTAGATATCATACAATAATATAAAATATTTATATAATAAATATATGGCCATCTCAAAAGCTAAAAAATTATCAATCATTAAAGAAATTTCTGGTGATGAAAAAAATACAGGATTAGTTGAAGCACAAATCGGTATTCTTACTACTGATATTGCTAACATTACTGAACATATTAAAATCAATAAAAAAGATTACAGTTCTGCTAGGGGTTTATATCAAAAAGTTTCTAAACGTAAAAGTTTATTAAACTATTTAAAAAAGAATGATATTGAAAGATACCGTGCTATTGTTAAGAAATTAGAATTAAGAAGTTAATTCCATTTACTCATTATCTTTTCAAAAGGTGTATTTCCAATAAACTCTTTAATGATCTTTTCGACTTTAACTCCCGCTTCTTCAATTCTCTTCATTTCTTCATTAGAAAAATCTGTTAATACATAATCACCTAACAACATATTCTTATCATTTTTACCAATACCAATCTTAACTCTTTTGATTTGTGTAGTACCCAATTGTTCAATAATATCATTAATTCCGTTTTGTCCTCCACTATTTCCACCTAATTTAAGTTTAATGTTTCCAACTTCAAAACTAACATCATCATAAATAACTAATATATCTTCCACATCAATCTTATAAAAGTTACATATTTTTTTAACAAAACTACCAGATAAATTCATATTAGTTAAAGGTTGAGCAATAACGAAATCATCTTTCTTGGTGAATTGTCCATCAAACTCTTTTTTGTCTAATACTAATTCATTAATTTTACAATAAATATCTACCATCATAAACCCGGCATTATGTCTATTTTTTAAATATTTTTTTTGTCAATTACCTAATCCAACGATTAACTTCATAATAATATATGTTTTACATATAATATTATATATGGGTCTTTTTGGTAAAAAACCAGGGTTATTTAACATTGTTGGTGCTAGTTTAATTGGTGGCGCTATACTTGCTGGTAGTGGAGCTGGTATTTGATATAGTGTTACACATGTACAATGAGGGTCTGAATATGGTGGAACTAACTCTTACCGTATAAAATTACAAGCTACTACTTCTACTGATGATAACAGTTTATCTAAAACTGCTAAAAACTTCAGCAGTTATTTGAAATACCGTGGTATTGAAACATACAACAGTGTATATTATGAAAAAGCTAGTGATGGAGATTATTTAAACTTCTCTTTACCTATTGAAAGAAGAATCCCTACTAACGATATTAACAATACAGATGATTTAGAAAATGTTCCTGGAACTCAAACATTATTTGAAAACCTAAACTCAAATAATATTAGTTTTGTTGTAGATTTAGACACAAGTGATGCTAATAATGCGTATTTAGATGATTCATCTTCTAAATCTCGTAGTGATATTTTTACAATTGATAATTTAACTGATACAGATAGTTCAATTGTTACTCCAGATAGTAATAACAAACAAGTTGTTGTTAAGATTGGTAATGATGGTAAACAAGGAAAACTAATTACTAGTGATAATTTTCAAGAATTTTACAAAGGGCAAATTAAAAAGCAATCAGATTCAGCATCTTTAGGTGATGATCCAGATCCAGCTCCCGAATTTACACCTGAAATCTATATTATTAGAGATAAAGATTCTTTAATCTCAAGAATGCACTACATTCTAAACTGTTATGCTGCTTATAAACTTACTTACGGTAGCACAAATACTCCTGATGCATATAAATACTACGATTACACTAAAGGTTACTACTTCTTAACACAAGACGAAACCGATTGAGCTCAAGCTGTATTTAAACAAGTTGGTGCTAACTTAGGTTCAACCACTAGTTTCTTATCTGGTTCATTATTTGATACTGGTGGAGATGTTATTAGTCCATATGCTAAAGATCCTGTTGCTTTCTTTAATGATACTTCATTAGATACACCAAAACAATATGCTGAAAACACTCCGGCTGGTAATGGATATAGCGGAACTAACAATACTTTCTACGATAGTAGTGTATGAAACCCAGCTGGTGATAACGATTATAACAATAACGATGCTGCCTTCTACCGTTTAATCGATTGTGCAAGAGATGCTACCGCTTATGAAAACAACTCAAACGCTAATATAAACAAGCTTCAAGGATTAGCTGGAGCTGACGGTAAATCATACCTTAATGATTATGGTTGAAAATGAATGGAACCATATGTTGTGGGAATTGTTAATAAAGAAAACTTTACAAAATACTTCCCAGACAAGAATCCGTTAAATACTAGTGAGAAAGCTAAACCGGAAAATATCGGTAAATGACTAGTATTGGGTGACAACGGTGCTACTGGATTTAAGAGCTATACAAGTTATGAAGCTGATATGATTAAACATTCACTTTTAAAAAACGATTCATTTGCTTTGCCTTTACCTTTTGAAACAATTCGAGAAACAGCTTCGCCTGCTAAAAATAGTGCAAACCAATATTCTGATAACACTTTCTTCTATAACTTAGCAGATTGTGGAAATAATGGTGGTAAAATGAGTTCTATTAGTGTTTATGAAAGAACAATGTCTAATGGTTGAACAATCTCAAACCCTATTATTGGATTGATCGTTATTTTAAGTTTAATTGTATTAGCTGTTGGTGTATTAGTTTCTGTTCTTTATAGAATTCCCGGTGCACTATTCTTTGCTACACTAATGGGTTCTGTAACTTTGACTATGTTCATATTAGTTTTCTCTGGAAAGATTATTTCTTTAGCGGTTATATTAGGAGTTATTGCGGGAGTTATTCTTTCCGTAGCTAGTTTATTCTCAGTTATGCAAAGAATGAAAAAACACATTAGTAAAGAAGACTTTGTATTGAACGGAGCTAAGAAAGGCGCTTTAAAAGGTATTTGACAAGTTGTTGATATCCACATTGTTTCAATTATCGTTGGTGCTTGTTTCTTATACTTTGGCACAATATTTAGTAGTGAATTTGGTTTAACTTTAATTCTTTATAGTTTACTATCTTTTGCTTTCTTTATTATTTGAGCTTTAAATTCTTTATTATTATTTATTCACAAACAAAATGCTCAAAAAACAAATTATGTATTTAATAAAAAGTATTTACCCGATTATGAATATACCCAATCTAATGAAAACGCTAGTGAGACTACATTTACTACATGTAACAAGTATGCTAAATTTAATCTATTCGGATTTAAGAAAGAAATCATTTCTGGTGCAGTAATTTTATTACTAATTGGTTTAGGATTAACTTTATTATTCACTGTTGGTATTCCAAATGCTTATGAGCTCTTCGGCGGTAGTAGAATAAGTATTTTAGCTGGAAATGGCAATGATCCACAAAGTATTTTAAATCAACTTAATGCTTTAGATATTCCGATTAAACAAATATTAAAACAAGATAATTTCTGAATTGTATTTACAACAATGAATTATGAAACATTATTGAGTAAGGTAAGTGGAATTTCTGGTATGGGTTCAACATGATATGCCCAAGCTGTAGAAAATGTTTCTACTAACGGAGATATCAAACAATTAATTATCGCTACACTAATTATGTCTGGATTCTTAAGTGCATATGCATTTGTTAGATTAAATTGAACTTCAATTGTTCCTGTATTCGTTTCTGTTACATTGGCTCCATTATTATTAATTTCATTAGTAGGTATTTTCCAATTCACAATCAATAGTTCCACTATTTCATTCTACTTCTTATTCTGTGCTATTAATGCTATATTCACTTTTGTATTTGTTGGAAATATTAACAACAAATGAATTAAACAAAAATTCCACTCTTATAAAGATTTAAAAGCAATTATAAATAATGAAATTAAATCAAATATCTTCCAATACTACATTTATTTAGTTGGTGCTATTGTTGGAATCTTATTAATTTGTTTATTCTTCATCTCTACTTCTGCAATTATTTCTGTATTGTTTACTTTATTTGGAGTAATTGTTTCATTAGTGATATTAGCTACGGCTACTAAATCAATCTTAATTTGATTCATCTATGCTCGTTATAAATATAAAATCGCTGTTAGTCAAAATAATATCTTCTTCAAAAAGAATTATGATGCATTTGATGAAGAAAGCATTGAAGGTATTAATAAACACAAAGTGAATAAAATTAATTTATAATTAAAGTAGAATGAACAGAAAAATTTTACTTAAAACTTTATTGCCGATTGCACTTATTGGGGGGGGGGATTGCTTATTCAACTATTTTAACTAGCTGTGGTAATCCTGGTAATAGAACAAATATAAATGTTAGTGAAGATAATTTAGCACAATTAAGCTTCTGTTACTTTAATATGGAAATGTTAAATGAAGATGATGATGGAACATGAGTACCAATGGCTTCTAAAATATATTATTTACCTGGTACTGAAGTATTAAAGATTAGTTCTAATAAGCCTTTAGAAAACATAACTATTTCTTTCAGAGGTAATGATGGAAAAGATAACTACATTGATCTAGAAACATATACATTAGAAGACAACGGTGTTATCAAATTTACTGATGACACTATTAACTTTGAAAACACAATTAATATGTTTGATATCTACACAATCTATATTAATGGTGTAAATACACATAAAGTAGTTGATTTATCTCAAATTGGGTTAAATGATAATATAAAATATTACAGTGAACTTACATCAATAATTTGTAAGAAATTCAGAGATGTTAAAAATCTTTTAACATACCTTCCTGGATGAATGACTCAAGATCAATTATTGAATGATTATGAAGTTAGTGTAGCTAAACCAGTTTCTGATCAGAATGCAGATATAGCAAATGCATTTAATGTAACTGAACAGTCTTATGAAAAATACATTACGGAAAACTTGTCTGCTTCAATAGCATCACTTAATGAATCCCTAATTCAAATGCATGATGAATATTTAGAAAGTGTTGAAGATGGAGAACCAGATGCTTCCATTTATCCTAATGCTCAAGAAGCAGTTGAAAATAAAACAAGTGCTAATTTAGTTAAAATTAAAAACGAGATGAGATCTAATATTTCGAAATATATACCTTTTGATTTTTTTAATTCTGTATTTACTGCGACTTCTCCTTATGATCTCCAAACTTATACCCCTGATACTTTAATTAATGGTATAACACATAATTCTGAAGGTATACAATCTGAATTTGCCGATATGATATATGCTGGACCTGATAGAACTCCTACATATATTAATGATGGCAAAACTTGGGTAGATAAGGTTTGTGATTCGTCAAATACACTATATCCGAATTCAAAACTAATAGTTCAATCTATTAAACATAATACTAAGTATGAATACACATCTACAAGTGGAATAGAGACTAGAGCACCAAATGATAAAACTCAACACGGATTATTAATTAAAAATAAAGATGGTGGTACATGAACAGGTCCAGCAGTTACTTATGATTTAACAGATACATATTATTTTTATTTAAAGATTGGTAATAATCCAGTAGATAGTTACTATACTGGTAAATATATTTGTATTGGTGAAAGTACAGGTACTAATATTTGAAGTATATTTAATTTATTACCGGTTGAACCAGAACCAGATCCAGCACCAGATTCTATTTAGTTTCTAGTTTATTATTTATAATAAAGAGCTATGTCGCAAAACAAGGTGCTATTTTGGTCCAAAACTCACTTCTTTTAAGCAAATAAAGTTCGACTAGTTTTTGTTGATTAATAATCCTCATTCCACAGTGTCTTCTAATTTGT
>JAISSF010000015.1 GCA_031273215.1 Mycoplasmataceae bacterium | reverse complement strand
GCAATTTTTTTCCACAGATTTTGCAGTATCTGGATTGTGCGATTTTTCTTCGAGTTATAGTCCTTCCCATATAACTCAACTATATTTTTAATTTTCTATATACTATGTATATAGGTTTTTAAAAAATAACCATTTTATCCCACCGTTTTGCAACATTACTTGAAAGAGAGAGACTTTAATCACCAGACTTATTTATGCATATAATTTTTATATGGATAAAAAGATCATTATTTGAGACCTATTTGGGGGGGGTCTAATTCACTTAGAAATGCACTTAAATCAAAAAAATTATTAAATAAATATGAAATTTATACATTTGATATTGTTGAAGAATCAAATGGTTTCAAAAATATAGTATTGGACCTTGCGCAAGATAACTTGTGTGAAGTATTTCAAAAATTAATCGATAACAAAACAATTAAGAAATGTGATTATATAGTCGCTAGTCCTAACTGTCAATCTTTTTCAGTAGCTATGCAATCAGTTTCTAATCATAAATCAAATAGCGGGAAATATTTTTCAGGAAACCCTCACAGATATTGAGATTGTGAAAAGCAAGAAGTTTGCAATTGACCAAGCAATAAAAACGTTACATGAAATGGGTTTTGTGGAAACTCATATCCTAGTGGAACAAAGAGTGTTCCTAAGTTTGTTGGTGAACTAGGCAATAGATGTATTGAAAATACAATTAAGTTAATTGCACATTTTAGACCAAAATGCTGATATATTGAAAACCCTGCAAAATCTTTAATGTGAAAGTACATTAAACATAACTTAAAATTCAAACCTGGAGTTGAAAATGTAGCGCATTATTCAGCATACTCAGATAATTATTCAAGAAAACCTACTTGTTTCTTATCTAACGTAGATTTAGATTTAAAGAAAATAAAAACTGGTCTATCTGTAAAAAAAGTAGACGAGAATAATTATTTACTAATATTAAGTGGTGCTTGTAGAGATAATGTAAAAGATGAGCTTAAAAGACAAAGAGCAGAATTAAAACTAGCAAAGACTTTAAATAAAAAAGTAAGTGTAAAACTTTCTTACAAAAAGAATGCAATGGAAAGAAGCAGTATCCCCAACGAATTATTAGTAGAAATTATTAAATCATTTGATAAGTTTGATATTAAAAATGATCTGTCAAATAAATCATATGAAGTTAAATTTAAATTAACTCCTTGAACTAAAAAGATTGCACTTAAACAAATGAGAAAGGAGGTGAGCATATAATGGAGAATTTTGAAATTTTAGAATTTAAATTTGTTTCAAGAAATGGTGAACAATCGGGAAAAATTCAATTGTTAATGAGCACATTTGGAGGAATTTTTTATGATTGACATGTCTACTTTGATAAAGCTACAATACAACTAGGAACTACAGGGAGTTGATTTGACAATAGTGGAGTAGCAATTAAAAGTAATTCAAAACTTAGAGATAAATTATTTAATAAGTTAAATATAGAACAGTTAGTGAGAATAAAAAAAGATGATAAAAATTATTCAACTTCTTCAATTCATGATAAAAAAATATCATTAAATAATGATCAACTTTCTATCATCAATAATTGATTTAATTCATTAGAATATAATTCAACATTTAAGAATGTTGCTTCAATGTTATTGGGTTGTAATCCAACTGGTGAATTGCTCAACCCAAAGAATGCACAGTTTTTAGAATCTGACCATAAATATAATTTCAGTATTTTCCTTTCGCAGTTAATTGATAAAAAAGATGGAGAATATAGAAGGGGAGAAAATTATAATGCTAGGGCATGAGAACTTGCTAAAAAGCAACCTACAATATCTATTACAGAATGAATATCACAATTCCCTGATATTTCAAAGTATTTTTTAGAATTGAATCAAAAGCAATATAATAAAGCTGTTTTTTATAAAATAGGAAGAGTTTTAAAGTTCTATTCTCTGAATGTACATGAAATTAATAATATGGCAAAAAAAGAATGAGTGGCATATAGTAAAAATATTAATGCAAGATACAGTAATCCTATAAAAGAAATATTCGGTGTATCTTCTTTATTGTCTTATCAAAAAGCTCATATTTATCCAAGACATCTTATTAAACAAGATGCATTAAAAGCTAAGAGTAAGGAAAATAGAAACAAAATAATGAAGATGATTTCTGATGAAAATAATTTCCTTCCTCTTGATGCTACTACACACGAACTATATGATAGAAAGAAAAATATTTTATGAAATGAAAAAGGCAATTTGGTTATATTAGATTTAAAAGCAAATGAAGATAAAAACTTAGTAAATTATAAAAAAATTGAAAACAAATACTTAGGTAGCCGTGTAAAATATATCAAAAAATATAAAGAATGTTTCGAAGGCGCTTCAAAATTATAAATTTTTTATTAAATAGTTTTACTCGGTTTTTATTATCTTTTCTATCACAAAATTTAGATGGTATAAGTATATGTTTTTTTATCATAAAAAACACCTTATAATACATGTATTAGAACTAGAAAATATGTGTAGAATTTTGTTAAAAAAAGATAATCAAGTTAAATATGATAAAGACGAGTTATATAGAAGTTGAAACAGAAACAAAGATGGTACTGGAATAATATATTATGATGAAACTAAAAAGGAATTAGTTGTTAAAAAATATTTACAAGATATACTATTCGAAGAAATATATGAATATATTAAATCTGTAGAAAATATGGATCATGTTAAAAACATAGCTGTACACTTTAGACTTTGTTCTGCTGGCATGTATGTCTAGAACAAATTCATCCTATTCAAATATCCGAAAACCAATGATTAATGCATAATGGTACTTGTTCAGAATATATTAAACGGGCAGGAGAGAGCGATACACAAGGGATTGCTGAAAAATTAAGAGAAGATAAGTTTAAACTAGATAGAATAGATGAAATTAAAAATAAATTTGGTGTCAGTAGATTAGTAATCTTTGAAAACGATAAGTTTTCAATTATCAATGAAGAAACCAAACTTGGTCATTGAGAAAACGGAATCTGAAAGAGTAATTGGTTGTAACCCGCGGGAACTAATCCCAATTAGTTCCCTACAAACTAACGTTTACGTCTACTCCAGATTTTTGGTATTGACGGTATTTGATTCCAGCTTTATCCATAATCTTCTTACTAGCAATAAAGATTGGTTGTTCTGCGTGTTTGTCTTCATAATAAATTACTTCTACAATACCTGCTTGAGCCATAGCTTTAGCACACTCATTACATGGAGCTAATGTAACATATACTTTACAGCCAGTTAAATCAACACCACGAGCACTTAACATTGCATTCATTTCTGCATGTACTACATATGGGTATTTAGTATCGATTCATTCACCAGTATTACCTCAAGAGAAATCACCTTCTTTAGTGTTTCTTGGAAAACCATTGTATCCTAAAGAAGCAATACGGTTATCTGGTCTAACAATTACACAACCAACTTGTGTACTTGGATCTCCACTACGTTTAGCAGACATTAGCGCTATACCCATGAAGTATTCGTCTCAATTTAATCTTTGCATTGTTAGGATTATTATATTATTGTATTAAATAATTTAATTTCAATGAAATTGATATATAAGTTCGTGTATATTGACTTCATCTTTAATTTTTTTAGTTCCTAAATAATAATATGTATTATTAGCCGGGATACGTATTAAATCTTGACCTATATTAACTCCAGTTGTTCGTTGTAACTCTTGAATTGTTTGTTGTAAATTTTGAGTATCGAATTCAACATCCGCCTCATGATGACGTCCAATTCAATTTTTCAAAAGAATTTCTAAGCTCCTAGCAGCTTCTTCATTTTCGGCAAGAATATTTGCTAAATAATAAGACGAATTTCCACGTCTTTGTTTTTCTTCTCTTTCATCATAAAGAATAATATTGACTAAATACGGTTCTTCGTTTCTATTTCCAATAAAGGTATTCGCTATTCGATCGCGTACTTGTGGAATATAACGAGTTCTATATACCACTCTAATATTTCTTGTTCTAATATACATTATCAATCGTCTCCTTTTGCGTCATAAACCAAAACACCGTTGAAATAATATCAAAAGTATTTAGTATCATGTTGTAAGTTATAACTACCCCAAGATACAAAATCACCTACATCGCCAGCACTATAACCAACTTCAATGAATTGATTGTAGGTATATTGTGCTTGCAAATTATAAGTTTTATTTTTTTTCACACCATTATCATAATAATACACAAGCAACTGGCTATTCGCAGTTGTACTAGTTTGTTCATAATCTCAATAACTTCATGAACAGCCTATAAATCGATATCTACCGCTAACAATAGCAGCACTTTCACCATTATTACAACTTGTTAATAAAGTAGGGGCTGTAATCCCCCCCCAATAAGAGCGATAGAAGTAATAGGTAATAATGTTTTAAGTAAGTTTTTATTAGTCATACAAAGTGAATTATAGAACAAAAAGAATGTGAAATTATGTTTATTTTTTTCTAACACAAGTGTTAGTTCTAACAGCGAAAAGTGGTGTTTTCAGCAGGAGTTAAATGGTGCTTTTTACCCATTTTGAGCATATCGATTTTAAAATTTTTATTATATAATAATATAATAACAAAAAAAATCACCCTTTTTGGTACTTTTGTTGTAACTTATTAGTGTATGAGTAATAAACACACAACAATCAAATTCTTAGATGCACAATATAAACCAATAGAAAACACAATGGCAACTATTGCTATAATAAAACATGTAAAACCTAAAAAGCAAGTGAAACAAAAAACTAATAAGCCTAAACAACCATCTACCAGAGAAATTCTTTTACAATTTATAACTAAAGTGGAACAATTCATGGTTGAACAAAAGCAATTCAACGCTAAAATGGAAAGAGTTATCATTCTTAACAACCTAAAGACTGAATAGAATATGTGTTTTAAAGCTATTTAAAGCCTATTTTAACCGCCTTCTGTGTTGCCATGGTAATTTTTACATACACATTAAAATGCCCACTTAGATTCGCTTTTACGCCTGAATTTAACTATTTTTTAAGCTCACTAAACAAGCAAAAAACCCTAAAAAATGTTGTTTTGGAATGAGTTAAATGGCACTTTTTGCCCATTTTGAGCATATCGATTTCAAAAATTTTATATATCTTTGATATATAACAAAAAATTTTCACCCTTTTTGATACTTTTGTGGTAACTTATTAGTGTATGGCACAAAATTCAAAATACAAAACAAAATTATCAAATTCCTTGTACCTGAAAAGGAAAACATAAAAGGACCAATCGAATATAAAGTTGTTATAATGAAAGATGAAAGAACAATAGAAACAGTGACCTTAAAAGGAAGAGTAGATAAATTAGAGGATATGATGGGGAAATTCGAGGATAAGCTAGATGCACTTATCTTCGTTGTTACGCAATTTATTGAGAGACAAGAACAATTTAATGCTAAAATGGAAAGAGTTATCATTCTTAACAACCTAAAGACTGAATAGAATACCGGTTTTAAAGCGTTTAAAAGCCGTATAAACAAGAATTAGAACAAAGTTTAACCATTTATAGCCACTCGGTACAAAAACTCTTTAATACTTATAAATATATAATTATCTTAATATGAAATTGGTTTTAGACGTAATGGGTACAGATAATCCTATTATTGAACCGATCAATGCAGCTAAAGCATTTGTAGCTAGTCATAAAGATGTACAATTCATTTTAGTTGGTGATAAATCTGAGATTAGTAAATACATAAAGGAAGATGATAAGTTTAGTATTGAAGATGCTAAAAGCGTAGTACATACAACTGATTCAATTCCTAGTATGTTAAGAAATACTGCTTCATCTATGTATAAAGCTTTAACATTAGTTAGAGATGGAATTGGCGAAGGAATGTTAACTGGTGGAACTACTGCTGCTTATGTAACATTAGGATTCTATTTAATTAAACCTTTAGAAAAAATAAGCAAAGGTGCATTTATGAGTTATATCCCTACAGTTAATGGTAAAGGATTTATGTTTCTTGATGTTGGAGCAAATCTAAACTGTGATGCCAAAGATTTAGTTAACTTTGCGATTATGGGAGATATTTATTGTAAATCAGTTAGAAAGATTAGTAAACCTACCGTAGGTATATTAAACATTGGTACAGAAGATAATAAAGGATTTGCTTTCCAACAAGAAGCTCACCAAATTTTAAAGAACAACCAAGATATTAATTATGTTGGTTTTGTAGAAAGTAGAGAAATCATTAATGGAATTGTTGATGTTGTCGTAAGTGATGGTTATACGGGAAACATGGTTTTAAAAGCATTAGAAGGAAGTTTAATTGCTATTAGTAAATTAATGAAATCAGAATACAAGAAACCACAAAACTGAGCTGGTGCTTTGGGTTCAATCGGAGTGATTAAAAAAATTAAAAAGAACTTCGATTACAAAAACCATGCTGGAGCATTCTTCTTGGGTTTGAACAAAAATATCGTTAAAACACACGGCAGTGCAAAAGAACAAGAATTCTATAGTGCACTTGAAATGTTATATGATGCAGTATCTCTTGATCTTGTTGATAAAATCAAAAAGAATATTTAATGGATCAAAAATTAATACAACTATTACAAAAATATAACATATCTGTTAAGGATAGCAAAATATACGATACAGCATTCACACACATCTCTTATAGAAACACAAATAATACAAACTATGATTATGAGAAATTAGAATTCTTAGGAGATGCAATATTAAATAAAATTGTTTCTAAATACATTTACTCTATTAAAAATAGTTTAGAAGTTGGAGACATGAGTAAAGTTAGAGCATTAATGACTCAAGGTAAAACAGAAGCATTAGCAGCTAAAGAATTAGGTTTATTAGAATTTATTAAGTTTGTTGGGGATAAGAAAACAATTAGTGATTCAATTTTAGAGGATGTGTATGAAGCTTTAATTGGCGCTATTTATTTAGATAGTGGTATGGCTAAAACAACAGAATTTGTACATACAACATTAATTGATTTTTATAACCAACATCCGCAAGATATTACCGATGATTATAAAACTAAATTACAAGAACTTGTTTATAAAATCTTTAAGAAAACTCCGGTATATAAAACAGTTAAAAATAAAAACAATGAGTATGAAAGTAAGTTATTTATTAAGAATGTTGTATATGGTGAAGGTGTTGATAAAAAAATAAAAGAAGCTGAACAAAAAGCAGCTAAGATTTGTTATGAAACATTATCTAAAAATAATTAAATGTGATGGTACGGATGATTAGTGCTAATACATTGGCATCGATATATTTGTTCAGTTAATAATAATCTTACTATTTCATAAGGCATAATTAATTTTCCTAAACTTCACATATAGTTTGCCCTTTTTCTTAATTCTTCATTTACTCCATATGGTCCACCAATAATAATCACAATATTTTTGTTAGTGGTTAATTTATTAGTTAATTGTTGATTATCTAATTCTTTACCTCTTTCATCTAAAAGTATGACAAAGTCATTCTTAGATATTTTGCTTAATATTTCCTTAGATTCTTGTTCTCGAGCTAACTCTCCTTTAGCACCGCTATAATCTATTTTTGTTCAACTTATTTTAAAGTTATTTTTAAGTCGGGTTTCATATTCATTGATCTTAAAATCATATTCAGTTTTTTTACCAACTACTATTATTTTAATCATATATATTTTATTTGGTGCACCCGGCAGGAGTTGAACCCACAACCTTCTGGTTCGAAGCCAGACATTCTATCCATTGAACTACAGATGCAATTGGCGACCTGTATCAGATTCAAACTGATGAATGCTGCCTTGAGAGGGCAGTGTGTTGAATCGCTTCACCAACAGGCCTTAAAATAATTATAATTGTTTTATGATATCATACTTAATAAAGAATTGTAAAATTTATGAGAATAAGGGTAACTCAATTTTAGTAGAAAATAATATTATTAAAAATATTGGTACAAATTTAAAACCAGTTGGCAAATTACCAGTAATTGATTTAAAAAATAAATATATTTATCCTGGGTTTACAGATGCACACTTGCACTCATTTACATCAAGTCAAATGGCTAAATATGTTGATTTAAGTAATTGCAAAAGTGACAAAGAATTAATTAGTACAATTGAGAAGTTTATTAAAGTAAATAAAATTGGTAATGGTAAAATGGTCGTAGGAGTTAAATATGCTCATGATTTAGTTCCAACAAGTAAATTGTTAGATTACTTTAAAAATAATCCTATCTACATCATCCGTGTATGTTTACACATTGCAGTAGCAAATAAATTAGCAATCAAATTAGTTAAACATGTAAACAATGAAAACGGTGTATATAAAGAAGACGCCATCATTAAGTATTTAGAAGGTTTGCCACCATTATCATTAAAAGATACAGAAAAGGCTCTATTTGACTACTTCCACTATCTAAAAGCACAAGGTAACACATATCTCCAATCAAACGATATTGATAATCCTTATAAAAAATCTACAGTTTATAAAGCATTATTAAATTTAAATAAGAATAACAAATTACCAGTTCATATCTACGAACAAGTAGTTGCTAGAAATGAAAATGATGTTAAACAAGCAATTGAATTAATTAAAACAACTCCTAAAACAGAGAAGTTAACTTTCTATTCAGTAAAATTATTTGCTGACGGATCGTTAGGTGCTAAAACTGCTTATATGCTTAAACCGTATGAGAATTCAAAGAATCAAGGAAAACTAAATCATTCTACTAAAGAGATGTACAAAATGATTAGTTTAGTTAATAAAGCTCGTATTCCTTGTGCTATCCATGCAATTGGTGATGGAGCAGTAGAACAAGTAATTTCATGTTATGAAAGATTAAGTAAGATTTATGCTCGTAATACTTTAATCCACGTACAAACAGGAAATATTAAACAATACCAAAGAATTAAAAAACTTGGTTTAAACATTTGCTTCCAACCACAATTCATTTCTAGCGAATACCCTATGGTATTAGAAAGAATTGGTAAAGCAAGAGAAAAAACTTCTTATGCTTTAGGCAGCTGAACTAAATTAGGTATTAATGTTAGTGGTGGATCTGATTCTCCAGTTGAATTACCTATCCCATTATATGGAATCTTTGCTGCAGTTACTAGAACTGATTTAAATGATAAACCAAATGGTGGATGATATAAAGAACAATGTATTAGTGTTAAACAAGCAATTGCTATGTATACCACTAACGCTGCTTATGAAATGAATTTAGAAAATGAATTAGGCAAAATTAAAGTTGGATATAGAGCAAACTTTGTAGCTTTAGATAAAGATTTATTAAAAATAAATAAAAAAGATATTAAGAATGCTAAAGTAGTTTGAACAAGTTAATTATTCACCAACGTGATAGTTCTTAGAATGACTAGCATTGTGGTCAATTCTGTGTTTTCTTTCAGCAGTTTTACCACTACCAAATCTTTCATCTAATGACATATAACCAGTTACACGAGAAATACCTTGAATTCTTTTGCTTCCACATACTGGACATGTGTTTACACCATTCTTAATGTATGTAATTTTTGTAGCGACTTGATTCTCTAATTTCTCCATATATATATATTATATATTATTTTGTAGTTCCAGGAACTTTTCAATCAACTCTTAATTCAGGGAAGCGTTTGTGAATAACTCTCAACATTCTTCTAACTGTATCAATACGTTTGATTTTAGAGTTATTAATAACTTTAGTAGCGTCATTAGGTTTAAGAGGAGCTAGTTTTCTGTTTGTATCTAAATCATCACGTTTTTGGATTTGTTTATAAATAGCATCTAAGGTAACGTTGTGTACACCATATCTCTTTTTATATTGTCTTAATCTACGGTTAGCACGAGCAAAGATAGTAGATTTTAAGAAGAAGTCAACATCTGGTTGAGGAACAATTTCAGTTAATCCCCTTCCTTCAATAACGATTGATTTATTTTTAATGAAAGGTAAAATAACGTTTTGGTTAACTCATTCTCTATATCAACTCTTTTGAGCCAAGTTAGCTGTTTTAAGAGCTAATTCTTCGTATCCAATATCATTAGCAATATCTTTTCCATTGTAATATACAGCTTTACCTACGTATTCAAAGTTATATTTTTCCATAACCGCAATACATGCATCCTTAGTATATTTTTGAATGCCGTTTTTTTGTAGCGCTCAAGCAAATGAACGGTATACATTACCTGTAGATAAGAAAGCAAAATTTAAAGATTTAGCTACTTCTAAAGATGCAGATGATTTACCTGAGCTACCTGGACCATTTACTGTGATGATATAGTTTTTTCTTTCCATTGTTTCATTATTATTATATAGTTATGCTTTTCTAACATTGCTTTAAATTTAAACAACTTAAGAACTGAATAAACAATTTCTCTTACATACTAATATAAAAAATATTAGAAAAATATTTTTGGTGCCCCTGGCAGGAGTTGAACCCACATCCTAAGTTTAGGAAACCCATGTTCTATCCATTGAACTACAGGGACATATATAAAATTATATTTTATTATTTTTGTAGGCAGCAATCATCGCTTGGATTTGTTGTTCAGTAGGATTTTTACCTTTATACATTAAATACATTGTTCTAGCCTGTTCTTCTCCAAATACTACTTGTTCTTTAACTTGTTTCTTTCCTTTAGATAAGATTAATAAGTATGGAAAAAGGAAACCAACAAGGATAGCAATGATTGAGAAAAGGATTAATAAAATAATTTGGATAAGCATTATTCTTTATCCTCCCCTGCTTTTTTAAATGTATTTTCCATTTGGTTTACTTGTTGTTCAGAAACTTGTACTCCCATAGCTCTAAAGATTGCTCTAATTTGTTTTCTATTTAAATATGGTTTCTCTCTAATATGTTTTTTAATACGTTTGTTAGCCATTTTTCAACCAACAATAATAGAAACAATCAACAATATGATAGGAACGAAAATTACAACATAAACCATCTTACAAATATTATATAAATATATAATATGGGTAGATGAACCATGTAGCCTTTTACCGTAAATATCGTCCTAGTAAATTTAGTGATGTTATTGGACAAGAACATGTTAATAAAACATTAAAAAATATTATTAAAAACAATAGTATCGCTAATGCTTATATTTTTGCTGGTCCTAAGGGTATTGGTAAAACTACAATTGCTAAAATATTCGCTAAAGCCGTAAATTGTACTGAACCACATGATGGGGATTGCTGTGATACTTGTAGCAATTGTATGTCTATAAATAACCATACAGCAATAGATATCATGGAATTAGATGCAGCCAGTAATAACGGTGTGGATGATATTAGAAACATTAATAATAATACAAAGTATTTACCATCACAATTAAAAAAGAAAGTATATATTATTGATGAAGCGCATATGTTAACAACAGCCGCTTGAAATGCTTTATTAAAAACTATTGAAGAAGCGCCTGAATATGTTATCTTTATTTTCGCTACTACCGAAATGCATAAAATACCAGCTACCATCATTTCGAGATGTATGTATTTTACATTTAATAAATTTAGTCAAGCACAATTAGAGGAGACAATTTTAAATGTAACTAAAAATGAAAACATTAAAATTTCACAAGATGCATTACATAAATTAGCTAATCTAGCAAGTGGACACGCAAGAGATGTATTAAGTATGCTAGAACAATTAGCGATGTTAACTAATAATGATATCACTAGTGACGATATCAATAAAGTATTTGGTTTAGTTGATATTCAAAATAAAATTAATTTTATTAACCAAATCATTAGTGGTAATGTAAATGATTCGTTAAATACTTTAAATGATTTTTATCAATCAGGCGTTAATTTAGAAATATTATGTTCTGATTTATTCACTATTGTATTAGACAAAATTATTTACTCACAAACAAATAATATCTCTATTCTAAAAGCATTGGATGAGAGTACAGTTGATCAAATAGATTTATCTATAAATAAATTATTCAAAGTAGCTAAAGTATTTGAAGAGAAGTCAGCAGGTATGAAAAATGCTAGTGATGCTAAATTTTATTTTGAATGTATTATTCTTGCAATCATTGGTGAACTAATAGAAGGAGAAACTCCCATAGCTAAACCAATTGTAGAAAAGAAAGTTGCGAAACAAACAATTGAAGTTAAACAAGAGGAAACTACTAAAACAACAAAGTTGCCCGATCTAAAAGATATCTTCTCTACTAAAGAATTCAAACAACATAAACCACAAAAAGAAGCTTCAACTAATAAAGATGCTCTTAATGTAGAAAATGTATTCTACGCCGCTACCAATTCTTTCAACAAAGCTAACTTACAAAAAGGTCAAGAATATTTAAAACAAATTATGGATGATCACGATCCTGTATTACAATATGTTAAGAGTGCAATTAAACCAATTATTGTTGGTAATGATGCAATGGTATTGTTGTATGAAGATCCAATTGATGCTGAGTTATTAAATAATAATTTAAACAATAATCAATTCCATGAAAAAATAAATAAATTATTGCACAAACATATGTACTTAATTGGTTTAACTAATTCACAAGTTAAAAACATAAGTGATATTTATCTTAGCAATCGTAAAGAAGTAGTATTACCTAAATATGAATCTAAAACTAATCTACTAGATTTATTTGATAGTACAATTAAGAATTAAACTTCAACGAATTCTTCTTCATCATGTTTAATTGATTTCTTAATCTTTTCTGTTGAACCTAAAACTTCACTATCATCATTTTCAAATTCTTTCTCAATACTATAAGCAGAATTAGTATTAACCATAATGGTATTAAATAATGCATTGAAACCAATGTAATATGATGCAATAGATACAAATAAAATTGAAAGTGTACATATTGTTCTTACAATTTCATTATTTCAATGAGGAATTAAATCGATAAAGATAAATGTGATGAAAGAAAATAATATTGTTAATACAAATGTAAAACAATCATAGTTTATTTGTTTAGTTAATTTTAGAATTAAAAGTACAATCACAGTTAATCCAATACAACTCAAGATAACTCATAATACATTAATGTTTAAAATAATTGCTCCATCATTGGCCACTTCAATAGATGTCCCAATTTGATCTGCTTGTAAATTTAAATGGTAATGATTGTTCAATCAATCTAATGTTTGTTGGTTAGCAATATGTCCAGTTCACATCACACCATTATGAGCAACAATTCAATCTTGATTTAATAAATCAGGTTGAAGAACCAATAGATACACTGTTAAGAATATTAAAAAGAATACTGTACTAAAAACTGTAATTAATCATTTTCTTGTTTTTATTGAACTATTAGAATAATATTGCATTACAGACTGTGGCTTAATTCATCTATTTGTTTCATCACTGCAGGATTATTCTTAATTAGTTTCTTTACTTTGTTAATAGCACTTAATACAGATGAGTGGCTTCTGTTGGAAAAGATTTTACCAATATTCACCAAAGTTAAGTTGAACTTAGTGTATAGAAAGTACATACAAACGTTTCTAGGCTGTACTAGGGTCTTTAATTTAGATGGTGAGAGTAATTCTTCACTATCCACATTAAAATAGTTGCTAATGACCGAAATAACACCCATGTGAGATTTAATTTGGTTTTTATGAGTACTAATATATTTCTCTACTTCTAATTTAGAGAATAGTTTAATATTGTCTACATGAGCATAAACAGAAAGTTTATCTAATGTAATCAAAAGCTTATTGATATTGTTATCACTTTCATTAGCAATGATATAATCCATAGCTTCTGGAGTTAAATCATATGCATTATTAGTCTTAATTTCTTTAAGAATAATATTCTTCTTATCAACATGACCAGGCTGATAAATTTCACAAACCATACCTTTACTAATGATATTAACTAAATCTTTATTAATTGGTAATTTCTTAGGTTCTATAGAAGAGGAAAGAATAAATTTATTTCCATCAATTACTCCTCTTTTAAATATTTCCTCTAAAATTAATCCAGTTACCTCTTTATTTTTAAAAGTTTGAATATTGTCTATAACAATTACATCATATTCTAATAAATCAGATTTTATTTTTTGAATAATATCTGATTTTGTGTAGTTATCAAATATTTTAGCAATTAGTTGTACTGCGTCTATATAGATAGTTTTCTTTCCACTTTCACCATAAGCATTAGCAATCGCATTTAATAAATGAGTTTTGCCAACACCATCTTTTCCATATACACAAAATACACTTCATTTATTCTCACTAATCATCTTTTGCGAAAATAGAATCGCTTCCTTATTAAACCCGCCTGTAATTAGTGTAGAAAAAGTTTTAGTGGGGTCTATTTTATTGTTTATTAAACTAGAAGGATTTAGCATTACAATAATTATATTATTGGGTAATAAAAAAGTCAACCATTGCTGATTGACTTCTTTCATGTTGTCCTATAAACGAATTCATAGAACGACTACTTACTCCTCCCAGATAAAAAAATTATAAGTAAAGTTTAATGAGAAAATAAAGGGAGTTTATAATGTATATATTACATAGTAATATATACATAGTGTAAAAAAATGTTATAATATAAATGCTGACTACTTATTCCTCCCAGAATAAGTAAAAGCTAGACGCGAGTCGAAATGAGGTGAGGCCTTATAAAGTTGTATCACTGTGGTGAAAGAAATCAACCAAGAGGATCCGTAAATGGTTTAATGTAGCAATCCGATAAGAGTGAGGCTATCTGAAAAGTGTTTATACATAAAAACTGTCCTAGGCGGTTCACGTAATAAAGATAGAACCATTTTTTAATATATTAATAAGCAGAACTATAGCTAATAGGACTGCTTATTTTCATTTATAATATAGATAAGGCTTTATTTTGTTATAGATAATAAATAATGTCCCCACATCAGGACACATAGCTCAGCGGTAGAGCAACCGGCTGTTAACCGGTTGGTCGTAGGTTCAATCCCTACTGTGTCCGCCATGGCCCGTTGGTGAAGCGACTTAACACATACGCCTTTCACGTGTACATTCAAGGGTTTGAATCCCTTACGGGTCACCATTATGCAGTGTTAGCTCAGCTGGGAGAGCAATTGCCTTACAAGCAATAGGTCATAGGTTCGATCCCTATACACTGCACCATTAATAAATTAAAATAAATATGAGTAAAGAAGAAAAGATTGAAGAGAAAATAGAAGAAAATATCAACAAAGAAGCAGAATTAAATAAAACTATTACAGAACTTAAAGAACAATTGGCTCAATACCAAAAGAAAGCAGATGAGTTAAATGATAAAGTTATTTTTTTAACTAACGATTATGCTAATAAAGTAAAAGAAAAAGGTGAACAAGCAAATAAGATTGTTCAAGATAAATTAGCTGAACTTGAAAAGAAACACAGCGAGATTATTGAAGATACTAAGAAATACGGTATTGAAAAAACTGCTTCTAAATTAATTGAGATTATCGATCAATTTAAAAAGGCTATTGGTTTTGAATCTAATGATGAGAAAGTTAAAAACTTCTTAATTGGTTTTAAAATGTTTGCTAGTATGTTTGACAGTTTACTTTCTTCCTTAAACATTAGTGAGAAAGTAATTAATGTAGGGAATGAATTCAACCCTAGTTTCATGGATGCTTATGATGTATCTAATGATAAAGAATACAATGATAATGCTGTAACTAAAGTTGTATCTAACGCTTACTTCCTACACGATCGTGTGGTTAAACACGGAGTGGTTATTGTAAATAAGATTAATGAGTAAGAAGTATAACCAAGAATTAAAGAGACAAATAATTCTTAACCACTACGAAGAACCAGAAAACAAGATTGGTGATGAGGATAATTTACCTACATACTTTTCTTGTACTATAGATTCAGCTAGCTGTATTGATCATCTTACAGCTTTTGTAAAAATCGAGAAAAATAAGATTATAGATATCAAATTTAAAGGGGTAGGGTGTGTCATAGCGACGAGTTCCACTGATATCATGGCAAATATACTTAAAAACAAAACTGTAACCTGAGCTAACAAGTTTATCGATAGCTACTTTAATATGGTTGATGGTTTAAAATATGATGAAAGTATTTTAGAAGATCTAAATGTATTTGATGGCGTTAATAAACAATTCAGTAGAATTAAATGTGCTAAAATAGGTATTGAAGCGATTAAGAAAGTTATTAATAAGAATTAATATAAATACAATTTGTAATTTTGAAAACTTTCAGAAGATATCATTACTTGCATAATCCCATCAATAGGAAGATCTCCAGGTTCTGGATATACCACATCATTAATATAATTACCTAGTCTATAAATAATATATTCTGGCGCGCTTTCGTTTATGTCAGAATCATAATAAGGTTCCTTAAATGAGCCTTGTCCTACTGGCATAGAGAAAGTATACGCAGAACTAACTCCATACACAACTTGATCGTAAGATGCATATCCGCTTTCATCAAAAAGAAGACCATTATCCAATGCTATTTCGCTAATGACACGTGTTTTATTGTTTTCCTTAAATTTTAAAACATTTAAAGATTTAATAGTATCGCTTGCATCTCACATTAAATAGATATATATCAAGTATGTATTTAAAAAAACTTTTTCATTACGAGCCGCTTCAGTAACCCAACTTCAATCCGCTTCATTGCTATCGTAACGATATGACGAGTCACTAAATGAACCAGTAACTCCAGTGTCTACTGTGACGTTAGAAGAAATTATTGTTAGATATTTTGCGGGGAAAGTAAGTTTTTTTGACGAAGCATTGTTTCAAGCATAATACGTATTGTAACTTGAAGAAGCATAATCAGAATTTTGTCTAATATAAAATGTTTCAATAGCAGAATTAGCATATTTTTCAAGTATGTATGTACCATTAGATTGATCTCATGATAGTTTTAAATAATCATTCACTTCACCAAACGAAATATATCAATCAGATACTGATGTAGGAGAAGCAGGAAATGTTATTGAACTAATTAGGTTACCTTGAGTTTTGAATTTATCAGTATTCAAATCACCATATGCATAATTGTCAACGTTAACTGGACTATCGAAAACATGTGTAAGATTTTGCTTACGAGTTTCGATGAAATTTTTCAATTCTTCTTTTGAAGAGAAATGATAATTTTCGAATTCGGGGGGGGGGGCTTTACTGCAACTCGTTAAAACAAATGAAGAAGTTACCCCCCCAATAAGAGCGATGACAGAAATTGGAAGTAATGTTTTTAGTAAATTTTTCTTGTTCACATTTCAAATTATATTGATGACCGTGAAGGCGTTGCCTCAAATTACCAGCGGGATATCGGCAGCCCAGATAGCCCAGAGTCCTGACCGCACGGCTTCCGACGTTGTTAAGAGGGTACCCGGCATTACCGTCATGGAAGACCGCTTCGTTGTTGTCCGTGGTCTTGCCCAACGCTACAACAATGCCTGGCTGAACGGCTTGTCCGCCCCTGGCACCGAACCTGACAGCCGTGCCTTTCCCTTCGACCTGATCCCCAGTAGCCAGATCGACAACCTGCTTGTCTTCAAATCCCCTTCTCCCGAAATTCCTGCCGACTTTTCCGGCGGCTTTATCAAAATCACCTCAAAAGGAGTTCCCGATGAAAATAAAATCGAAATTAATCTTAGCACAGGCATCAATGCGCAAACCCATTTTGAAAACTTTAAGTATAATCCTGGCAGTAACACTGATTGGCTGGGATTTGATGGCAGCAAAAGGGTACTGCCAAACAATTTTCCGGCGCACATGGGAGCAGTTGATGACCAAAACCAAATCACTGACCTTACCAAAAACGCCTTCAATAGAGATTGGGATGTCAGGAGTATAACCCCGCTACCCGATCGCAGGCTGGCGGTGACCGTTGCCCGAAGAGCGGAAAAAG
>JAISSF010000012.1 GCA_031273215.1 Mycoplasmataceae bacterium | reverse complement strand
TCGAGTTATAGTCCTTCCCATATAACTCAACTATATTTTTAATTTTCTATATACTATGTATATAGGTTTTTAAAAAATAACCATTTTATCCCACCGTTTTGCAACATTACTTATAATTTAATTATTATATGAACAAGAAGATTTTGCTTAAAACTTTATTAACTGGCACAAGTACTGTTGCTCTTATTGGGGGGGGGATTGCGTCATCAACTTTAACTAGTTGTAGTAAAAATCCTAATAATAATGAATCTTTATCAATTGAATGAACAAATAAAAATGAGAATATTCTTGCTGGCGACGAAAATGTAATATTAACTGGCACATATTCTTTGCAGGATAATGTTAATGATAAAAAAGAATGAAGCATCATTAGTGATGATGAAGGATTATTTACAATAGTTGAAGTAAAAAATAATACTTGAACTATTTCATTCAATCCTGATACAACACCAAGAAATTATTCATTTAGATTAATGGTAGATGGAGTATACAGCAATGAAATACAAGTTGATAATGTTGTTATTGCTAATGTCGTAGAAGATAATTTAAATGACTTTAACTTTATAAATTTTGAATTTAAGACAATAAGTGAAGATTCATCAGTTATTCACCCATTTGCAAAAAATATCTATTATCCTTTTAGCAATGAAGAATTTATGATACCTTTGAAAATTGATTCAAAAGTTGTGAATTCTGATAATTTTACACTTTCTTTTTTAGGTACAAGTGGGACGGAACATTTGGTAAACAATTACACAATCGATCAACATGGTAACATTTTATTTTCTAACGATACTATAACATTTACAAATGCAATTGATATGTTCGATTCTTACACTCTTTGTGTTAATGGTAATAGTACTGGATATATATTTAATTTCTCTGAGCAAGCTTTCCCGACAGAAGTCAAAAAACATCTTGATTATATTAATTATCTATTAATGTCTTTGCCGGTTGAAGTTGCTTCTATAACTACATATATTCCCGAATGAATGTCACAAGGTAATTTATTAAATGAATACCAAATTGGTGCCACAGAAAATATTTCAGATGGGAACACTGATATAAAAGCAGAAATTCAACAATCTTTTGAACTATTTGAAAAAATTGTAAGGGATGTGGAAGAAATGTTTTTTAGTGCTTCAAATAATATAAATGAAATGCTACAGGACAGAAACGCGGAATATGAACAATGATACAGAGATATGAAGGAAGCATCTTCTCCAATAACAATATTGAGTGAGACTATCGCACCCAATAGACAGATATATGACATATTATTTTTTGGCGGTTATTTGCCTCATGATAAAGTAGAAACTAATGGCATTGCTCCAAAATTAAATGCTCTTGCGGCTAAAGAAGGATTAGTTATCGTACCTTTGTGAGGAAAAATAATTGACACATTTGGATTATTGCCTAAATATAATGAGTTGGGTGCTTTTCCTAATAAAATCATTGACATGGTAACGGCTTATGGCAATGCAGAACACAAAAATGAATTCGTTGATATGATTAAAGATAGTAATGGTAGCTCACTTCAAATTACAAATAGGGAAGACTGAATTGGGAAAATATGTGATGAAAATTATAATGTTTATCCAGGAGCTAAAATTATTGTTCAATCTTCTAAAAATAAACAAAGATACGAGTATGTCGCTAATGACTTATACGTCAAAAATAATTATTTCTTAAATATTGGAAGTTCATCTAATATTTGGACAGGTCCTGATGTTGTTTTTGATATGAGCGATGTTTATTTTATGTATTTACATACAGGAATCGGTCCAACATCTCATTATAATGAAAAATATATTTGTTTAGGAAATACATTGGGCAATAAGAATGTTGCAGAAGGGCTTGTGCTTAATCCCCCAACTCCTGAACCAATTTAATAATATTAAACGAATATTTATTTAATATTAGAAACTAACATATTTAATTCTTTAAAAACAAGATACCCCACACTTTTCAAAATCTCATTATAATATTCTTGTAAATATGGCAAAACAAAAATTTGATAGAAGCAAACCCCACGTAAACGTTGGTACAATTGGACACATTGACCATGGTAAAACTACTTTAACCGCTGCAATTTGTACTTACTTATCTAAAAAAGGATTAGCTGAAGCTAAAACCTTTGCTGATGTTAACGTTTCTGAACAAGAAGCTAAGTCAGGTATGACAATTAATACTTCTCACATGGAGTATGAAACTGAAAAACGTCACTATGCTCACGTTGACTGTCCAGGTCACGCTGATTATGTAAAGAACATGATTACAGGTGCTGCTCAAATGGATGGAGCAATCTTAGTTGTTGCTGCTACTGATGGTCCAATGCCTCAAACTCGTGAACACATTCTATTGGCTTCTCAAGTTGGTGTTCCTAAAATTGTTGTATTCTTAAATAAATGTGATGTAGCAGATGATGCTGGTTTACAAGATTTAGTTGAAATGGAAGTTCGTGAATTGTTATCTAAATATGGATTTGATGGCGATGGGGCTCCTGTAATTCGTGGTGCTGCTTTAGGTGGATTAGAAGGAAAACCCGAATGAGAAGCTAAAATTCAAGAATTAATGGATGCTGTTGATTCATATATTCCAACTCCTACAAGAGATGTCGATAAACCATTCTTATTAGCTATTGAAGAAACTATGACAATTTCTGGTCGTGGTACAGTTGTAACTGGTCGTGTTGAACGTGGTGAAATCAAATTAAATGAAGAAATTGAGATCGTTGGATTAAAACCTATTAAAAAATCAGTTATTACAGGTATTGAAATGTTCAGAAAACAATTAGACTCTGCTGTAGCTGGTGATAACGCTGGTATTTTATTGCGTGGTGTTGAAAGAGATGATGTACAAAGAGGACAAGTTTTAGCTAAACCTGGTACAATTAAACCATACAAAAAATTTACAGCTCAAGTATATGCTCTTAAAAAAGAAGAAGGTGGAAGACATACTCCATTCTTTAATGGTTACCGTCCACAATTCTACTTTAGAACTACTGATGTAACTGGTACAATTACATTAAAAGCTGGTACAGAAATGGTAATGCCTGGTGATAACACAGAAATGACTATTGAATTAATTGCTCCTGTAGCTATTGAAAAAGATACTAAATTCTCAATTCGTGAAGGTGGCAGAACAGTTGGTGCAGGTACAGTTGTTGAAATTATTGAATAATAACAATAACAATGGTTAAGCTAAATAATAAAATTGGCTACATTTATTTTATAAAACCTATCGCTATTGCATTAAGTTTGACAATGTTTATTCTTGTTACCATAATGCTTTTGCAAGTCCCTGGTGATAACTCGGCTAGTGTAGGGTTTTGGAAAGTACAAAATCTTTCATGATCTATTTCTGTTGGTAGTATTTTCTTGACTATCTTTTCCGCTTTAGCAATTGCTTCTTTATTTGTTGCGCTTAAATATGATAAGAAAGCAAATGGTTGTTATACAGTTTTTTTCACTTGATTAGTTATCTTGATAACCGCAACATTAATTGCAGAGATTGTTATTGGCTTTGTAAACAAACCTAAAATTAGTGCTATCCAAGAAAACTACAGTGCAAACATAAGTTTCTTCATAAAATTAAATACAACTCCTTATGGATTCTCTTATAACACAACAGGATTAATTATCGTTGCGTTTTTTTCAGCAATTGCATTAAGTATTGGTGCACTTTCCACATTATCACTATTACAACAATTTGGAGTTTATAAACCATTAAAAAATAAAAATAGTTCTAAATAAATTCTCCATATAATAATAATATGTTAAGTAAGATCATTAAATTTTTAACTATTACTAAATTCTTGTGATATACATTTATCTTTTTTTGTTTAAGTACATTCGTTGTATCTTTAGTGGGTATTAATCATGCAGCTGTTCCTCAAGGAATCTTCTGAAATATTACTAGTTACATTATTGTATCTATTTCTGGTTTATTGCTTCTATTAGCTTTAATTGGTACAATTATCATTTATGCTAAAGAGAAACACGCTAAAGCAATTAAGAAATTAATCTTTGTTCCTATTAAAGTTCTTAAAGCTAAATCTTGAAACATAATCTTATTATTAATCATTGTTGCTGGTACAGCTTCTGTATGATTAACTTATGACTATAACAAATCTGATATTCTTAAAGCTATCGGTTATGTATTAGATTTAGTTTCAATTAGCGCAATTACTGCTTACTTATGAAAGAAGATTGGCAAAGCACCTTTAATTAAGTAGGAATGTCAAAAGCAAAAAAATACCTTCACAGTCAAACATCAGATTACTTAATAAACCACCCAAGAATCAATTCTTCTCACGCCATCATTAAATTAATTAATGGTTACTTTTGAAGAAGTATTAGTGGACCCTTCTTAGCTTTTGCTTTCCCTTTATTACTTGTATGTATCCTTGGATTCACTGTTGGGTATATGAATGCATTCCCTGGATCATTCTTATTGGGTATTATTGTAACAGGATTAAATGTTATGCCTTCAACTATTTCTGATTTCCGTAAGAGTTCTTTATTAAAAAGAATTAGTGTAACACCTGTTTCTTCTAAACGTGTATTATTGAGTATTTGTGGATTCTATTTAATAATCATGGTTATCTCCGTTATCTTCGTTGTTGCTTGTACTGTTTTAATTTTTGCAAAGAACTGAACTAGTGGAGATGTAATGGATTTCACTGGCTTAGGTTCATTAGTATTACCCTCATTAAGCACAATCTTCGCTCATGTTGATTGAGTTGCTTTCACTTATACAATCATTTTAACTATTATCATTAGTCTTGCCTTAGGATTAGCTTTCGCTTCTCTTTTTAAAAGTCAAATTACAATTCAATCTATTTCAATCATGTTAATGATTGTTGTAATCTTAACAAGTGGTTTATCAGTACCTAACCAGATTACAAAGGCAAATGATGCATTATGATTTGGCGGGTATATAACTCCATTCAAACCTATTATTAACACGTCTTGTGAGGCTTGAAATGGTGATTATTCGTTTATCCCTAAAGATATAAATGGAGATGACATTTCAGGTTTACTACCAGGATATACGGAAAACCCAAGGTGATTAAACCACAACCTAACTAACTTAAACGGTTCTAGCGTGTTTAATCTTACTAAACCATATGAAATATATTCTACAGTTATTTTACCTGGCGGATCTAAATTTGGTGCAATTACAATTTTATCAGTTCCTGAAAAATATGTTAACTTAATCGTTCCTTACGCTTGATTAATATTATTGGTTTCTATTATCGGAACAAAATTCAAATGAACAAACAGATAAAACAACAAAAGGTACTAGTAGAATTCAGAAACGTTAAGAAAGTTTTTGGTAGCGGAAAAAATAAAATCACAGCTTTAAAAAACTTATCTTTTAAGATATTCCAAGGACAAAACGTATCTTTAATTGGTGCTAACGGTGCAGGTAAGACTACAACCGTGGAAATGATTATGGGAATCAATGAACCAACTTCTGGAAGAATTTTTTATCCACTAAGCAAGAATAAAAAACAAATGAAGAAAGATTTTGGTATTCAATTCCAAGATTCAACATATCCTTCATTTCTATATGTAAAAGACATTGTTAACTTCATCATTAAGAGTTACAACATTAAAATCGCTGAACAAGAATTAGAGAAAATGGTTAAGATGTTTAAAGTAGAATCTTTCTATAACCACAAAGCAAGCTCATTAAGTGGTGGACAAAGTCAAAGACTTAATATTCTATTATCTTTATTACATAAACCAAAATTAGTAATCCTTGATGAACTATCAACTGGACTAGATATCGTTGTGCGTAATGAGTTTAAAAAAATGATTAAACAATACGCTAAAGAACAAGGTATTACCATCGTTTTAATTTCTCATGATGCTAATGAGATTATGACGCTAGCTGATAGAATTATCATTCTTAAAAAAGGTGAGATCTATAAAGATGTATTAGTTAAACAATTTAAAAACGCTAACGAAATCGAAGATTTTATCGAAAGTAATATCGTTTAGAAATTATTGTATCAAAACATTTCTTGAGGCGATCTAATAAATTTTGATTTATCAAAGTTATATTTATTTCTAGATATTTCGTGTCTAAATCCACCTGATAATAAATAACAAATAGATATTCAACTAAATCAGACAATTCTTTTGTTTCTTAAGTATTTAGAGAATACAAACATATTCAAGAATAAGAATGTTATTCCAAATACAATTCATAGAATGGTAGTAATTAAATTTACGTGTTCTCCACCACTTCCACCACCACTCATTCTTAATGGTGTCATAATTAATCTAACTACACCATATCATATGAAATACATAATACCTAAGTTTCCACATGTTCTTATTTTCTTATTAGTAACTAATTCCATACCAAAATAAATTACACATAAACCAATAATGTTTCCTACTTGTTCATAGAAGAATGTTGGTTCTTGTCATACTCCACTAATGCACATTCTTGGGAAGAATATTTCTAATCATTTAATTGTATTAGCATCTGTAACAACTGGTCCATAAAGTTCTTGGTTGAAGTAGTTACCAAATCTACCGATGATTTGCCCGATAAAAATACTAGGAACAATTGAATCAATGATAATTCACATACTTACTCTTCTTAAAGATTTAGTTTCATAATCTTTTACATAGTAACGTTCATTTTTAAACACTAAAGGAAAGTAAATTAAAGCAGCAATAACTGTAAAGAATACGCCTCATTCAATTGCTAAACCAGATCCGAAATCATTTCAGTAATCTCATCAATGAGTTTGTCCAATAATACATGATCCCGCTCTTGCTCCTAATATTGCTACAGGAATACCGATAAAACAGAAGTAATAGAATGGCTCAACACTAACACCATATTTTATTAATTTAATACACCCAAGAGTGATGGCCATACAAAATCCAAGGGTAACCATAATTCCATATCAAGCAACCGGACGACTAAATAAATTAAATGCAATTTGACTTCCATCTAGTGGTGAATGATCGGTTCCTCTAGCTAATGTAATCACTAAAGTAAATAAAACAGCTAATACTCCAGCAGCAAGGCAAAAACTTAAAGTTAATCACTTATTTTTCTTAAATTCCATCTTCTTATACCAATTATAATATATATATGCGTAAAATAACATTAAAGAAGAGTACAAATGACTTCTCTTGATTAGTTAAAAATTCATTTTCATATATATGAACTAGTAGAAATATATTGTCTTTAGGTGCTGTACTTTTAGTATTATGAGGTTTAATGGTATTTGTATTTCCAATCGTATTTGACGGACTAAGCTCATGATATAACGCTACTTCTTGATTCGGATTTGCTACTCCTGGTTTTCTTATAATGATTGCTGTTTTTGGTAGTATCGTTGGAGAACACGTAGCTATCTATAGTGAAACTAACTATATCTTAACAAAGAACATTAGTAGAAAAAAATTCTTATTCGCTAAATGTTTAGTTTCATTCTTAACTACATTTATTTTTGCTATGTTATTATTTGCTTGCTTAGGTGGAGTTTACTTCTACTTATTTTTTACAAATAACCACGAATTCCCAGACATGTTCTCTAAAGGTAGAGATTGATACGGATTCGTTTCAACAGCTATTATCATTTCATTCTTCTCTTCTTCAATTTCTGTATTAACTAAATATTGTTTCAGACAATGAACATACATGCTATTAAGTTTATTAGTTATCATTATTTACGCTGTATTATTCCCAATCATATATGATATTAATGATAACACACGTGATGGCGAAAAAGCCCGTGAATTATTTATTACTTTCTGTCCAATCTTATTAATTTTATTAAACATGATCTTATATTTCATTTTTGAAGCTGTATTCGAAAGGAGATTAATACAAGTATAATATGGCAAAGCAAGTTAATAAAATTAGAGGAATTATTGATGTTCAAAAGTTGGACAAAACTATTGGTGAATTCAAAATATTAGAGCACGTTAATTTCTTCGTCCCTACTGGAAGTATTACTGCTTTCATTGGTTCAAATGGTTCTGGTAAAACAACAACAATCAAAACAATCCTAGGATTGTACCCTATGAATAAACAAGATAAAATTTTTATCGATGGTATGAGTGCACGTTATGTTAAGTCTCACACATCTATTAGATATGTTCCTGAAAAAGAAGAATTTCCAAATATTACTGCTCGTAAGTTCTTGATCCAAGCAGGTAACTACTATGGTATTAATAAACATGATACATTAGCTCAAATTTATGCATATGCTAAGAAATTAGGTTTTAATTTAAAATTATTGGACAAGAAAGTAAACAAACTATCAAGTGGTAATAAAAAGATTGTTAATATTTTACAAGGTTTAGTAGGTACCCCTAAAATTGTTATCATGGATGAACCAACAGAAAACTTAGACCCGGTTGTTAAGACTTTGTTCTGAAAATTAATTAAATTAATTAACAAACAAAATAAAGTTACTTTCTTTATCTCTTCTCACAACTTAGATGAAATTGAAAAAACGATTACTCACATTGTAGTTATTAGATTAGGAGTATTAAGCTGACAAGGTGATTGAAACTTTAAAGGTGGATTAAGAGAAAGGTTTGATAGATTTAATATTTCTAATAACCCTAACGTGTTTAGTATCTCAATTAACAAAGAATTAGTTAATAAGATTAATTTATTGGTTAAAAAGAACTTGATCGATAAGAAAGAAGCCAACCAAATTAAAAAGAACTTGTTCTAATTATAATACTATGTATTATGAAAAAATTAATTCGTTTTTTTTTTTTTTTGAGTATATAATCCTTTTTGTATGGCAACTAAACAAACAAAATCTAGAAAAATTGGAGCTATTTTAGGAATCGCAACAGCTACTCTTATAGTTGGAGCAGGTGCTGGTGTTGGTACTGGATATTTATTATGAAAAGCTAATCAACCAATTAATAATGGTGGTGATGGTGAAATGACTACACCTGTTATTAATTTAGTTAAAACAACTGGTAATGAAGTATTAGCAAATGAAGGTGACACTGTTACATATGAATTACAATCAAGTGTTCCATTACACAATTATACTGGTAGTTACGCCAACATTAGTGAAGGTTATGATGCTTACATTGATTGATATGATCCTGAAAGCGGAACTCCCGCTACACCAACACAAAGTGGTATTTTCTGAAATGATGCTAATGACATTAGTCAAGGTATTACTATTAAATTGTATTTGATAGCTAACTATGATGCTAATACTATATATTCTGAATTATCCATTACTGCTGGTTTACATGATAACAATGAAAAATATGCTGATGTTACTACCTCTACACATGTAGCTTTAGTTAATGATGATCCTGCTCCTATTAGTACAGTTACTAATGATTATGTTGCAAATATCGATTCAAACGACATTACTACTAGTAGTACTCTAGCTGATGTAATTACAAAGTGTGGCGCAGCAAATGAAAGTATTACAGGTTCAGTAACTTTATCTGATGAATTCTTCACTAATAATTTAAACGCTGCACAAGTTGCTGCTTTAATTATGTTAGATGCATTGCAAATCAAAAAACACAGTATTGGAATTCAAGTTTGGGATACTTATGATAATTCTATTAGCACTGTTAATTGAACATATACTAGTAGAATAAAATATGTTGCTGCTGCTTCAAGCATACCTGGTTCACCTAATTCATTCAATGTATTATTTGAACAAGATGTTAAAAATGGTGCTGATGAACTTGTTTCCCCAACTTGAAACGATCAAAAGGCTAAATCACAATCTGGTGGCGCAAATGATATTGAAATTGATATAGATATGCCATCTTGTACTTATACAGCGATTAACGCTAAAGTTATTAATCTATTCAGTGGATATAGTACTAATAGTAGTAATTTACCAAAATTCGCTAATGCTGATTATACTAACTCTACTTCATTACATGAAAATAGTAATACACTTGTTGGAAATCTAAACTCATTATGATTCCTTCCTGTTTACCAAAAAGGTAACCTTGCAAGTAGACTTCAAACAGATTTCACTGTGCAAGATTTAGCTGAAGCATTCTGACCTAACGCAACATTTAACTAATAATCTTATAATCCCAAAATTATAATATTACTAATGAATTTCATTATTAAGAATTTAAGTGCTAAAATAGATAATGTTAATATATTAAATAATATTAGTTTATCTTTAAAAACCGGAGATGTATTAGCTATTAGTGGTTTAAATGGTTCAGGTAAGACTACTTTATTAAAAAGTATTATGAAACACTTCTCACTAAATATTAAAGGAGATATTAATTTAGATAAAACAAACTTTAATAAATTAGATACATATAAAATATCTAAACTAGGGGTATATTATGTACCACAACATTCATTAGAACTAAATGGTGTACAAACATTATCAATCTTAAGAACAATTAATAAAGCAAGAGATAATATTCCTTTTAGTGAATTATTTAAACAAACAGATGAGTTTATTAATAAAATGGATTTACCTAATGAAATATTAAATAGAAACTTAAATGTTGGATTTAGTGGAGGACAAAAGAAGAAAATAGAATTATTACAAGCACAAGTATTCAATCCTAAAGTATTATTAATTGATGAAATCGATAGTGGAGTAGATACTGATTCATTAAAAAAGATTGCACAATACCTTAATTCTATCAAAAAACATACAATTATCTTAATCATCTCACACAACAATACCTTTTTAAATGCCATTAAGCCCACTAAGGCCCTTGTTTTAGGCAAAGGTGATATGATTGCTTATGGTACGCCTAATTTGCTTAACCAAATCGAAAGAAAGGGATATGGACAGTTTATTAAGACTAAAGCTGAACCTAGAGCAGTATGTACAAAACACAAAAAATAATTAATAGTTTTGATAACAAAGATGTAGTTATTAAACAAACTCTTAAAGAGAATAGTGAAACTAATATTATTATTTATGCTGGAGTTAAAGGAATAAAGAAAGTAATTAATGTTAATTTTATTCATAAACCGAATAGTAAGCTTAATATACTAGTTAATTGTATTGCTTTAAAACAAGGAGAGATTAGTATTAATATTAATAACTCAGTTAATAAAGATATTAAGAACTGTGTAATTAACCAAGAAGTTAATGGAGTGGTATTAGATGATACTAGTAGTATTAAAGTATTACCAACTATGAAAATAGCTAATAAGCAAGTGATAGCTAATCATAGTATTAATATTGGTACGGTTGATCAAGAGAAAGTATTTTATTTACTAACAAAAGGTATGAGTAAAGTTCAAGCAATTAAAACATTAATTGATAATATGTTTGATAAAGCAGATCAAAAACAATTAGCCAAAGCTTTGAGCTAATCCTTAAAGTTATTCTTATATAAATCAATTGGTCCATCAATATCTTGAGCGAAGTTAGAAGTAATTAATGCATTTTCATCGATTTCTCTTATTTGTTTCATAAAGTAAGTAAATTCTAAATATGAACAAATGAATTTAATTGTCGAAGTACCTTTAGCTCTCTTAATTGGAAAAGCATGGAATTCCTTTTGATTGAAAATCATTTTATCAATTTGTTTATTCTTGGCACTTGTAACTTCTACACAAATAGTTTTCTTAGAAGGGAATAATTTTTCGATAAAGATACCATTTAATACAATTCAGATTAATGAAGCTAATAAGTTGGCAGAAATTAAATATGTAATATTAGTGAATGGATTACTGTTAAAATTATCAGTAAAGTTTGAAGGTAAATCTTTTCAAGCAATAACTCCTGGAAGGTAGTTACCAATAATACATCCTAAAATCATGAATGCACCATTAATAAGCGTATAAACCTTACCAACATCTTTGTGTTTTTTGACGCTATACAACACAGTTACGAAATCACTACCCGCACTACTTCCGCCCATAATAAATAAAATACATAGAGCGATTGAAGAAATTACCGAGAAACAAGTTGCATATAGTATAAGTGAAATAGTTCTAATGTAGTTACCATTTCTTACAAACTCAACCGCTTCAACATTCTTGCCGTTGATACCGTGAATTCAAGTAATGTTTGTTGAGTCACCGTTATAGAAACCCGTTATTGCATCACTACTACTTGGAAAAATATTTGGATCCAATACAATAGTGTCTAAACCATAATGGTTAGCCATATAACCGTTCATATTATTTGTAGGTCCAAATAAATCTAATGCAAAGTTGCCATTACTCATATCTTGCAACATACCTCATCCAAATCCAGATAAACGATCTGCTACTACAAATACGAATGAAATAATTGCAAAGTGTTTACCAACTTTTTTATAAGCTATTATAAATAAAGGAATATTCATCAATAAATATAAACCTCAAAACAATCCGTTATATATTAAATCAACTTGTGTATTATTTAAACCATTAGGATGGATTTTTAAAAGTGTTCTCACAAATCTCGCAATTCCATAGAAGAATGCACTAGTACCGCCTGTGTATAACGATGTATTTTTAACAAATAATGTTGTTGCTAACGAATAAAGAATACCAATAATAATGGCAGCAATTATTTTACTACGTAATCTTTTAATTTTATAAAATCATCCAAACTTAATTAATGAGCTTTTTAGGTTAAATGATTGAACTTTTTTTGCTTTGTGCATGGCGATATATAAATTATATGTATTAAATTATTTTAGATTTAATAATATTGTAAACTTCTTCATACACTTCATCAAATGTTTTTGATGCATCAATTTCTACAATTCTGTTAGTTGTATCATTATCGATAATGTATCTATAAGCATCATAAACTTGTTTATGCATTTCTAATTTTTCTTTATCCATTCTATTAACTTCACGACTAGCATTAGCATTAATTCTGACTAAACCAACTTCTGGAGAAACCATAAGAATTAAAGTTAGGTGAGGAATTACTCCATGCATAGCGAATTCATTTATTTTTCAAATATTATCAACACCTAATTTCCTACCAAATCCTTGATAAACAATCGATGAGTCAATATAACGGTCGCATAATACTACATTTCCAGATTCTAAATTAGGTTGAATGAAATCATGAACATGTTGAGCACGACTCGCAGCGAACAATAAAGCTTCAGCATGATAGTCAATTTTATATTCCATTTTATTCAATAAAATATTTCTAATGTCTTCAGCAATTTTATTGTTGGTTCCACCAGGCTCTCTTGTGATTACAAATTGTTTATTAGGAAAATCAATATTGATTTGTTCGTAAACTTTTTTTAAGATTGAACTCTTTCCACTTCCATCAGGTCCTTCGAAAGTGATAAATAATCCAGACATACTATTTCGCTTTTGCTTTTGCTTTAATAATTTCTTCCACGATACTCTTAGGAGTTTGTGTATAGTGAGAGAATTGCATTGAATAGTTTCCACGACCTTGAGTGAATGAACGTAGGTCAGTAGCATAACCAAATAAGTTAGCTAATGGAACTTTCGCTTTAATTACTGTAGCGTTAGCTCTTTCTTCAGTACCTTCAATTGAACCTCTACGAGAACTAATATCACCCATAGCATCTCCGAAGTATTCTTGAGGAACGATTACATCTACCGCCATGATTGGTTCTAAAAGAACTAAACCGCAACGAGTAGCTCCATCTTTTAATGCTAAACTAGCGGCAAACTTATAAGCCATTTCACTTGAGTCAACATCGTGGTAAGAACCGTCAAACAATGTTGCTTTAATATCAATCATTGGATAACCAGCTAAAGGACCTGATTTCATAGCTTCTTGTAATCCTTGATCAATTGGTTTAATATATTCACGAGGAACACGACCACCAACAACAGCATTAACGAATTCATAACCTTTTCCAGGATTTGGTTCAAATTTAACTAAACAGTGACCATATTGACCTTTACCACCTGATTGCTTAATGTACTTACCCTCAGCTTCGCCAGCAAGAGTGAAAGTTTCACGGTAAGATACTTGAGGAGCACCAACATTTACTTGTACTGAGAACTCTCTTCTCATTCTATCTACGATAATATCTAAGTGTAACTCACCCATACCTGAAATAATAGTTTGTCCAGTTTCTTCATCTGTATGCACTCTGAATGTAGGATCTTCTTCAGCTAATTTACTTAAAGCAATACCCATTTTTTCTTGGTCAGCCTTAGTCTTAGGCTCAACAGCCAAACTAATAACTGGTTCAGCGAATTCCATAGCTTCTAATTTTACGTCAGCCGATTCATCACAAAGTGTATCACCAGTTGTAGTCGATTTTAAACCAATAACAGCACAAATATCACCAGCACAAATTTCATCAATTTCATTTCTGTTATTTGAATGCATCTTAACTAAACGAGAAATTCTTTCTTTTTCACCACGATTAGAGTTATATACATAAGTACCAGCCTTAACACTTCCGGAATATACACGCATAAATGTTAAACGACCAACAAATGGATCTGTAGCAACTTTAAAAGCTAAAGCAACAAATTTACCATTATCATTTGGTTCAATAGTAATTTCATTACCATTAGCATCAGTACCTCTAGCTTTAGCGGTTTCTAATGGGTTTGGTAAGTAGTCGATAACTGCATCTAATACACCCTTAACACCTTTGTTCTTAAAAGAAGTACCACATAATACTGGGAAGAATGTACCAGTCAATACACCTTTACGAATACATCTTTTAATTTCAGCAATAGTTAATTCTTGACCATTTAAAAATTTTTCCATGCATTCTTCATCAAATTGAACAACTTCTTCTAACATTCTAGCTCTAAAGTCTTGAGCAACACCAACTAAGTTTTCAGGAATAGGAGCAATTTTATAGTTTTCATCTTTATCTCCATCATACATTCTAGCTTCCATAGTAACTAAATCAATTGTACCAATAAAGTCAGCTTCTGCACCAATTGGATACTGAATAGCTACACCATTAGCTCCCAATCTTTCTTTTAATGATCTAACTGACATTTCAAAGTTAGCACCAATTTTATCCATCTTGTTACAGTAAACAATTCTAGGAACACGGTAGTTATCAGCTAATCTTCAGTTAGTTTCAGTTTGAGGTTCAACACCATTTTGAACATCTAATACAACTACAGCTCCATCTAATACTCTTAATGAACGGTTAACTTCAACTGTAAAGTCAACGTGACCGGGTGTATCAATTAAGTTAAATTCAAATTCACTTGTATCATCACCAACTTGAGGGTTAGAGTGTTTTCAGTTAGCATATGTAGCGGCAGCGGTAATTGTAATTCCTCTTTCTTTTTCTTGTGCCATTCAGTCCATTGTTGCTCCACCATCATGAACTTCACCAATCTTGTGAGTTTTACCAGTATGGAATAATACACGTTCACTAGTTGTAGTCTTACCAGCATCAATATGGGCTATAATACCAAAGTTACGATATTTTTCAATAGGAGTTTTACGAGCCATTAAATATATTATATATTTATTTTGGTTATAATTGTTGTATGTTATTGAAAAGAAAACCAAAAGTAGCAGATAAATTAGACGAAATTCTTAGAGTTATTGATAAAAATGGTGAGTGAACTGGAAGATACGATACAAGAGGAAATATTCATACTAATGGTAACTATTACAACAATGTAGCTACATGAATAATTAATACTAAGAACAATACAGTATTATTAGAACACCGTTCACCTAATAAAATAAGAAACCCAGATAAATGATGCTTACCTGGAGGACATATTGGTGGAGATGATACTCCTACAATCTCAGCTCAAGAAGAAGTAAAAGAGGAAGTTGGGTTAGATATTAATATTAAGAAATTCAAATTCTTATGTATTAGTGGACCAATTGATGGATCTAAATCATTTACTCACCATTTCTATGTACTAGAAAATAAACCAAGACAATACTTTAAGATTCAAAAAGAAGAAGTAGTAGAAGTAAGATATGTTAATTATGAAGATTGAAAAGGATTAGTTAAGAGTAATTCTAAAAAAGTTTCTCCTAAATGAGATAAATGAAGTAATGCTTTTGAATTGATGGATAAAGTATTAAAGAATAAATAATAATTGTGCTAATCTATAATATATTTATATATTATTATGGCTTGAGAAGATAAAAACGATAAAGTTAAACATATTTCTAAAAATGTTGAAGAAAAATTAACAAACTTTATTGTTGAAGAAGTATTTGAAAACAAAATCGAAAAAGAACTAAATGACTTAGGCTGAGAATCGATTGCAAACGCTGATTTAAAACGAACTACTGAGACTGAAGTTATACTTTGGGATGTTTTAAAAGAACAAATAATGGTTATAAACGAGATTTCAGAATATATCGCTGATAAAATAATTAAACAAATCGAAAAAGAAATTTTATTAGAGAATGATTTAATAAAACAAAATGAAAAAGCAATTGAATTTTTAAAGTTTGGTGTAAAGGTTGCAAATGAAAAAATTCATAGAACAATAAATTATAAAATAATCGATTTAGACAATATTGATATAAATAAATTTTTAGTTGTTAGACAATTAGAGGTTTACAACTCATCAAAACAATTACGTTTGCCGGATATAACATTATATATCAATGGTTTGCCTCTGGTCGTTTGTGAAATTAAAAAACCTTTAGCTGAAGAAAATGTTGAATCAGCATATAAACAAAACTTAACACTTTCGAAACACAACCCAAGTTTATTCGCGTTTAATGTATTTAGTTTTTTATCTGACAACATCAACACTAAATATGGTAATATATTTGCTCCATTAAAATATTATGCTGGGTGACAAAAATGATTTTTAGAAGAAGATAAAAAAAATTTAACTCCTGCTTCTTTTTTATTTGACAAAAACAACTTTCTTAATATTATTAAAAGATATGTGTTCTGATCTAATGGTTCTAAGCAAACCAAATATATTGCTCACCCTCACCAAATTATAGCGGTTGAAAAAGAAATTAAGCGTATAAAAGAAGGAAAGATGGCTGGTCGTGGTGGAGTTATATGACATACACAAGGTTCTGGTAAATCCGTTACAATGGTGTTTCTAGCATATGCAATACAACAAGAAATAGTCAACTCCACGGTTATTATGTTAACCGATAGAAATACTTTGGACAACCAATTGATTCAAAGATTTAATGAAGCTACTAACTATCTTCAAACTTCTCCTATACATATCAAATCTAGAAAAGAACTTTCTACAAATTTAAAAGAAAGAAAGGGAAATGGAATTTTCTTTACCACTATTCAAAAATTAGAAGAGGAAACCGGAGTTCTTTCTACACGTGAAAATATTTACATTGTTTGTGATGAAGCACACCGTTCACAAAATTCAATAGAAGATGGATTTAAAATTGATGATAATACAATTAAAAATAAAAAAGGTTTTGCTGCCTTTTTAAGAGAAGCTTTCCCTAATGCGACATATATAGGTTTTACCGGAACTCCTTTATTAGGGCAATTGAAAGTTCAAACTACTGATATATTTGGAGATTATACAGATAAGTACTTATTAAAACAAGCACAGGAAGATGGAACTGTACTTAAGATTCTATATGAAAATGCTTCCACCGATATTACATTGCCAGATACATTAAAAACAGAAATAAATAAATTACAAAAAGAATTTAGAGAATCGATAAAAGATCAAGCAGAGGAAATTCGTGCTAAAAAAGAATTCGACTTAGATAAAGCACTGAAGAGTTCTTTAATATTAGAAAATGAAAATGTTATTAAGATAAAAGCTGAACATATGATGAATCATTATTTTTCTAGAGCTGAAGTGTTACACGGCAAAGCAATGATTGTCGCTTCATCTCGTTTAGCGGCTTATTATTACTACAAAAACATAATCAAACTTCACCCAGAAATGAAAGAAAAAATTATTTTAGTTCTAAGTCAAGATAATAAACAATTAGATGATGAAATATCTAAGGCAATGGTTCCTAGCGCTAAGATGCATGAAGTTGAAGAAGAGTTTAAAAAAGATAATTCTATATATAAAATTGTTATAGTATGTGCTATGTGATTAACTGGTTATGATTGTCCAGATTTAGATTGTTTATATTTGGATAAGATTTTAAAATGACATAACTTAATGCAAACAATAGCAAGAGTAAATAGAGTATATGAAGATGCTACAGCCGGTAAGATCAAGGAATATGGTCTTATTGTTGATTACAACAACATTTGAAAACCATTATTAGAAGCTTTAGTTCAATATGGTGATGTAGATGCAAAAGATGAATTCACTTTAGAAGAAGTTAATTTGGCTAAAACAAAATTATTTGATACTCTTTCTATTATTAATGAAAATTTTATCAAAAACGTTATGAATCTAAAATTAGATGATAAAACACAAATATATAGTTTCATAATTCAAAATGCTGAGATCGTGTCTGAATTAGAAAATGAACAAAAAACAAAAATTTTAAATTTAATAAAAACACTAAACCGATATATGAAAATTTGTTTTAATTTAATTGATAGAAGTGTAAAAGAAATCATAAGTATTGTAAATTTAACAAAACAAGTTGCTATTCAAAGAGAAATCTACACTGATGAAAATTTGGACATATCAAAAAAGAAACTAATCGAATTAATAGAAGCTGCTTTCAAAGATCCTTCTACTTCTATTTCTGTAATTGCTAAAACTTTCAAAAAAGATATAACGACTGTAACAGATATTCTAAAAGAAACAAATGAATTAGAAAAAATTTCTACAAAAGCTTCTGTTGAATTTATTAAAAATTGATTAAAAAAAGAGATTGAAAGTATTATTAATACTCGTCCATGAGTTTCAAGAGAACTATCAAAAAAACTTGATAAAATATTAGAAAAAATGAAAGAACATGAAGATATTGATACAATTTTAGAACTTTTAAAGGATTTGGCAAAGGAATATAATGAAGAAATTAAAAAACCTACAGAATTTAAAGATTCGCAATTACAAGCTTTTTTTGAAATAATTAAGAGCGACAATTATTTTACTAAAAAATACAATGAAAACTCAGAAGAATTAAGAAATATTGCAATAGATATTAACAATGCAATTAAAGGGAAGGTTACTGATCAATTTTTAGTTAATTCTAAAGTTAAATCATCAGTTATAGTTGAGCTCAGATCATTACTAAAAAAGAAATATAATTACCCTCCTGAAAAATTAATTGATTCCTCAAAAAGATTTATAGAATCAATCACTGAAGAAATTAAGACAAAACCAATCAAAGTTTCAAATCAAGAATAGTTTATATTTTATGAGCTATGTCGCAAAACAAGGTGCTATTTTGGTCCAAAACCCACTTCTTTTAAGCAAATAAAGTTCGACTAGTTTTTGTTGATTAATAATCCTCATTCCACAGTGTCTTCTAATTTGTGCTTTCAGTGGAGAATTTATTCCACCTTCAATTGGGTTACTA
>JAISSF010000007.1 GCA_031273215.1 Mycoplasmataceae bacterium | reverse complement strand
GGTCACAATGCAGCTGCTTATGTATTAAGAAAAACCGGTATCGCTGGTCTTGTTTGTGGAGCGGCAGGCATAATTGGTGGAGAGAGAGGAACTACAGCTGTCAAATGAGCACTTGGTTCAAGCAAGAAGAGAATGACTCACGCTGAGAAAGAATGGGCTATTGCCAACAATAAAATTGTTAAAAAGGATGCTAAAACTGGTGACTTACATGTGTATGAACCAGGTATCGTTCCTGTGTTAAATGTCCAAGCTAATAGAAAGGCAAACACCGCTCGTGGTGATAGTGCTGGTAACCAATGATATTTACCTGGTGGAGGGGGTGGTCCAGCCGGTCCTGCTCCTGTTGCTGAAGGTGGTGGAGATATTGGTTTACCAGCGGATGATCATGCTGGCGTTGCTCCTGTTGCTGATGTACTAGCTCCTCCTGTTTTACCTGCTGATAGACCAGCTGTCGAACCTCTTGCTAATTTTGACTATATTGATGGTGATGAACGTGGAGAAGCATATCGCGGTGGTGATGGTGAATAATCAACTCTATAATTAACACATATGAAGAAATTATCTAAAGCATCGCAAACTTACAAAAACCTAATTAAAGCTTTCGAAGGTGAAGCTGCTGCTAGAGTACGTTACCAATTCTTTTCAAGTCAAGCCAAGAAAGATGGTTTTGTTCATTTAAGCAATATATTTACTGCAAGTAGCGATAATGAAAAAGAACACGCTGAGATTTGATTTAAATTAATTTATAACAATGGTGTTCCTCCTACTACTGAAGATTTATTAATTGCTATTAAGAACGAAAAATACGAATGATCTACGATGTATGCTAATTTTGCTAAGATCGCTAAAAAAGAAGGCTACGATTACATCGCTAATTTATTTACTGGTGTTGGAGAAGTAGAAAAATTCCACCAATCAAGATACGAAGCACAATTAAAACAAATTAAAACAGGTGTTGTATTCAAAGATACTAAAGAAGTTTATTGATGATGTATGAACTGTGGAACGTTCATTAAAGGTAAAACAGCTCCTGAATTATGTCCTGTTTGTTCTCACCCTAAAGGTTACTTTGTAAGAAAAGACGTTAAAATATCTGAATAGTATTAATTACTATAATTTAGTCGGCAATATAATGTGATTAAATCTTGGAGCTAAAGGAATTGCTCAAGTTGTACGTTGTGGAAATTCATATACCACACCTTCATCACCACCGTCAGGAGTACCAATAACTAATTCACGTTGGATACTATTCGGTGTGGTAGTTCTTAAAGAAATACTGTTTCCACCTTTGATTTCAGATACAAAGTCAGTTGTAGATGTATAAAATGCATCAACAATACTCATTGGTGTTCAACTAGCGATTTTGAAGTCACCACTTGAACCAATTGGTAAAGTAATAGGAAGATCTTCATAATTAAAGGTGATTTCTTGAATCGTGGTGAAGGCTAATACAGCAGAGAATTCAAAAGTATTGTTCTTATGTTTTTGAATATATTCTAAATGTAAATGTGAATTGCTGTTAATTTTGTCAAAGAATAAAGGGTTAATAAAGGTATTAATATATAAAATTACACTATCAAAAAAATCATCTACACTATAATTTTTTGACAAAAAATTAAGCATCGAACTATCATCTAAATTTTTATTAGAGAAATCTTTTATCTTGATTGAATTATTTTTATAAATATAGTTGGTAATTTCATTCTTATTTAAAATTTTATTAGCAATTTCAGTTTCACCGTTTTCACTACAACTAGTTAAAATAATTGAAGAGGCAATCCCCCCCCCCAATAAGAGCTACAGCAGAGATTGGTAATAAAGTTTTAAGTAATTTGTTTTTCACTATATATATTATACCATAATATATAAGAAATATAGGTTATTAATATAAATGCTTATCAAATCCAGTGAAGTGTCATTTAGTGATGATTGCTTTTAATTTATCATAATCAATCCCTTTATTAATAAATTCGTCTAAAACAAATGTTCGGATTACATTTTGATCAATTGTGGAAAGTTTTTTACACAATAATGCATATTGTTTATCATTTTCAAATTTAGTTTTAACTCCAGGTGGTAATTCATCTAAGTGTTCTAAAATGTTTTCCAATGAACCATATTGAATAATTAATTTAATAGCTGTTACTGGTCCAACACCCTTCACGCCTAATAAATTATCGCTACTATCGCCTGAAATGCCTTTAAAATCAGTTACTTGGTTAGGAGTTAATCCATCATATGCTTCATTAAAGTTTTGGGGAGTTATTTTTTTAATATCACTAATTCCTGTTTTGAATAAGTGTACTGAAGTATTTTGGTTTACTAATTGTAACATATCTTTATCGCTACTATAAATATCTACTTCCACACCATGCTCATTCATATTCTTACAATAGCTACCAATAATATCATCTGCTTCAATTCCATCAATACTCATAATCTTTACTCCTAATTCACCAATCGCTTCTCTAATAAGAGGTAATTGAGAAACTAAATCTTCAGGCATTGGTTTTCTTCCAGCTTTATATTCAGCTAATTCATCATGTCTTAATGTTTTCTTAGCAGCATCAAAAGCCACTAAAGCATAATCATATTTTGTGGATTGTAATATCTTTAATAATATTAATAGTGTAAGTTTCAATGCATTAACTGGTTGTAAGTTATGTTGTTTATAAAACTCTAATTGTTTGAAAGAAGCATAGAATACACGATAGATTAAAGAGTTGCCATCTACTACTAATGCTTTTTTCATTGTTATAAAAATTATAACTAATATATTTATTCTAAATATTTTGTTTTAAATCTATTTTGTTGTTGAGTGAAATAATTAACAAGAGCTTCTGTACTATTAGTAACTTGATAATACTCGATTCCATGATAATAGTTTTTTCTACTAAACTCTTCTACAAAGAATGGACTAACTTCACTCTCTAAACATTGTTTAAGCATAATCATTCTGCCGGTTCTACCATTGCCATCATAGAAAGGGTGGATAATTTCATATTCAGCATGGAACTTAGCAATATCATCTAAATTCATTTGTTTGGGAGTCTTGACTAATAAATCATTTATTAAAGTAGAAATATAAGATGGACGAGCACCAATGTGTGTTCCTATGTAAACATCTTTCTTTCTAAACTCTCCAGCCAACTCTTGTCTATCTTTTAAATCAGGACTATTAAAACATAACATTTTATGTAGATTCTTAATATACTCATCGGTTAATGGTTTAGTATATGTATCTATTACATAATCAAATACTTTAATTAAATTTTCATTTTCATATACTTCTTTCTCAGGATATTTTTTTAATAATCCTACTCTACTTTCAGGATTTGTAATCAAAGCCATGTTTTCTTCAAGCGTAACATGCGAACCTTCAATTGCACTAGAGTGGAATGTAAAATCGTTTTTTAAACTAATATATAGTTCATTATTTTTATCAATTTTACCATCTTTAATAATTTTACTAAGTAATGTTTTCATTGTTATTAATATTATAAAATATTAATATTCAGTCTTATTTTTTAATGCATGTTTAATAGTAATATTATCGGCATAATCTAATGCAGAATTGATTGGTAAGCCTACGGCTAATCTATATATTTTAGCAGTACTATTATTAGGTTTAATAATATTCTTTAAATAACTAGCTGTATATTCACCATTATTAGTTCAACTAGTAGCAATAGTTATCTCTTGAAATTTATATTTCTTTAATAAGGTAATTAGTTTACTAACTATTTGAGCAGGTAAAGGTTTATTCTTTTTTACATCGTATTCTTCCATTAGCACATAATATAAACCGTTATATTCTTTTGTAGCTTCAATTTTATTCAATTCTTCGCTATTGGTAACAATGCATAACTTATTGTTATCTCTATCAAAGTCTTTACAAATATCACAATAGTCTTCGTTAGTTGTATAGTTATTACATTGTTTACATAAATGTATTGCTTGTTTAGCATTTTTAATTCTTTCAATAAACTCTTCGATAAACATTGGATCTTTGTTTAATAAGAAGTAAGCTATATTCTTAGCTTGCTTTGCGCCAACTCCGGGTAATGCTTTTAATGCATCAATTAGATATTCAAAATTATTGTTCATATTTTAATACTCTATGAATAGCTTTGGTTTTATTATCTTTATCAAATTCTAATAATACAGCACTGAATTGGTATGGAGTATCTGATGGCTTTAGAATAAACTTAGCTTTTGTGCCATCAAATACTGGGAGAATTTCTTCAGCATCAGCACCAATCACTCCTAAACTACCACCTGTCATTCCTACATCGGTAATATATGCGGTGTTTTTCAAAATCTTTTCGTCAGCTGTTTGTACATGAGTGTGGGTTCCTAGAATAGCACTAACTTTTCCAGCAAACTTTAAGAATAAAGCATTCTTTTCGCTTGTTGTTTCGCAATGGAAATCAACAATATGGATATCGTGTTTGTCCGTTTCTTTAATAATTTTAGTTAAAGTTTTAACAGGACTTTCTTGAATATCACCCATAGGAATACTCATACCTAATAAATTAGTGATTTTAATAATTGTACCATTTACTTTAACTTCACGAGTACCAACACCCCCAAATTTAGTTTGCGGCGCAACTTCTTTAAGATTAGCTGGTCTAACTGTATTTTTTTGTTTTAATACTTCTTTAATTTCATCTAATTGTCATGTATGGTTACCAAAGGTAAAGAAATTAACCCCTGCATCCATTAATTCTTTGTAGTGTTTTAAAGATAAACTTCTACCGTGCGTTGTATTCTCAGCATTAGCAATTACAAAATCAATTTTATTATCTTTAACCAATTGTGGTAATTCTTTTTTTATCGCTTTTCTTCCTTGTGTTCCAAATACATCTCCGATAAATAATATTCTCATGAGATTATTATAATTTATGTATGTTAAAAAGAAAAATAATTCCTTTATTATTAATTACTCCTTTTGTTGTTCCTATAATATTTGCTATTTCTTGTTCTAAAACTGTGAATCCAGTTCCAGCTAGTACACATACTTTTACATTAGGAGCATTACCAAATTTTCAATACGATTCATCTCCTGCACCATACCAAATAACATTACAGCATACAGGTGATCCTTTTAATGACTGAAGTAATTTTGCATTAGAATCATCTAACCCAGGTGTTTTAGAAGTGGTAGGTAATCCAATAGTAGATGCGCTTAACGATAGTTGTGAGTTCAATTTATTAGCTAAATCCTTAGGAAGTAGTAGATTAGAGCTTCATTACATTGGAACAATAAGGGTTAATATATATGATGAAGCATTGGAAGAAAATGTAGTTGTCCATGAACCTGGATATATTCCATCCGATCCAGCTCTTAGCATTGCAAGAGCAAATGATGATTCACTTTCTAGAGAAACTATTACATACGGTAATTTGGATGAATTTGTAGACATAATATTAACTTTAAATAATTTCCCTGGTGTTCCTGGTGTTCCCACAATTAGTTTTTTAAATTCTTCACCTCAAAATATTTTAAGTGATGATTTTTTAGGGTGAACAGATGAAATTGATCATCAAAGAACTGCACACTTACAAATTCACTACAATCCTATTTTTTCTAAAAATTTTACCGCAGCTCAAACTCCTGCATACCAATATCTTATAAAAGTAAATGTAAATAGTGGAGCTGTTTCTAACGCTATTACTAGTGATAACGAAGTTGCTTTTAATACCGCACAATGAGATGCTGATGCAAATGAGTATAGTAGTTTAAACGAAGAAAGTTTAGATTATCTCACATATTTGCATACTCTTACTTTTAGTATTTACTCTGGAACTCAACCAACTAGTGGATATATTGGAACTGGGTGAATTTTAGGTAAATATTGTACTTGAAATGGCAATGATTGAGATGTCGATACAGGATACAACTATTGGATGGCCACTAACTTACACGTTCGTGCTAGCATTGAAGAGGCGAATAGTTCTTCAGGTTATGGTAATGCACTGTGATGAAACGATAACATCACAACCAAAAGCGTTAACCAAGGTAGAAGTAGTAGTTTATCAAAAACTTTACTTACTCCTGAAACTAATTATTTTGCTACCGATAGAACTGATACTTTTGGAAGACACTACACAATGGATTTTTCAGTAGTAAAATATAGTGCTCCAACCATTATGAGCACAGCTCTACAAAATAAACTTAATGCTGTTAACCAAATTTGCACAGACTTAGCTAATAATCCTCGAGGACTAGCTATACAACCAGTTTCTAGTGAACCGGTCGGTATACAAAATTTATATGTATTAGGTTATCCAAGTTCTGAAGTTAGTGCTGATCAAGGATTAAGATTGGCAAAAAAACATACATTTGGATGCAGCAGCACCAATTATTACACTAGTAAACAAACGATGATTAATAGTCCTGTATACACAAGTGCAGACAGTAACGATTATTATGATACAGGTGTTGTAATTGAAACCGGTTCTTATCAAGGGACACGTGGGGGTTCGAGTGGTTCATTGGTTTTAAACGATCAAGGACAAGCAGTAGCAATAAACTTTGCAGGACCAGCGGATAATTATTTTGATGCTAATGGATATTCACTTTACACATCACTTTATAAAAACGGAACTGGAGCGGAAGGATATGATTTAATTAATGGTTCATACCCTGCTCAAGGTGGATTCTACGAGTATTTAAAAACAATTTAGTATATAATTAATATATGGCTATAAAACATTTAATCGATTTATCATACGAAATCGCTAAAGAAGAATACGGTTCAAAAGAATTTACATTTAACAAAATTTACAATAGTTTAACTTCTAAACCTATCGCTAACTATCCTCAATTATCAATTGGAGAATTATATCAAGAAATGTTACAAGACTCTAGATTTATCTATGTTGGTAATGAAGAATGAAAATTAAGAGAGTTCTTAACAGAAGAACAAATCAAAAACATTGATCGTAACTTATATGATATTACAGTTGAAAGCGATAACAAAGTTGATGCTAAAGCTGTTGATGCTGAAATCGAAGAAGAGATTGAAGAATCAGAAATTGATAATGAAGAAGAACCTTCTAAAGAATCAAACTCTAGCGACGTGGAGGAATAATGTATTCCGTTAAAACAGTTTCATTCTCACCGTTTGATCTTAATGAAAATATTATTAAGACCATAATTGGTATTGGTTTAACATTCGTAATTATTTTTATCTTATTTTTAACTTACTATGTAAAATTAAAAAAACAAAAACAAAACTTAATTCCTACTGGTTATGTATTTGTATTCCAACTATATATTGAATACATTCATAATCTAGTTTTACAAATTTTAGGTAAAAAGTTTGAAAAGATTACTCCATTCTTCATTTATCTATTCTCATATATCCTAATTTCTAACACTATAAGCATTTTTGGAATCACTAACCCTACTTCTTCATTGTCTGTAACCGTTTCATTAGGTCTAGTTACTTTCATTGGTATATTTGTGGTAGGAATCAAATATCAAAGAATGTCTTACTTTAAAAAATATACAGTGAATATTAGTACTAAGAATGGCAAAACTATTCCGGTAATGGTTAACCCAATTAATATTGCTGGTCAATTTGCTCCATTAATTTCTATTTCTTTCCGTTTATGAGGTAATATCTTTGCTGGTTCATTAATTATTGCTATGGTACTTAGTGCGACTAGTTCTACGGTAGATAGTATCCTTCCATTTGAATTCTTTGACTTCTTTGGTTTATTTGCTTTATTACCACTTCACTTGTATTTTGATATCTTATCCGGTGTGATTCAAACATTGGTATTCTGTTTATTAACAATGGTATATTGAAAGATGGAAGCTAATACTGATAAGAAGTAATATAAATATTTATAATATTGAGCTATGTCGCAAAACGGTGGGATATTTTGGTCCAAAACTCACTTCTTTTTAGCAAATAAAGTTCTACTAGTTTTTGTTGATTAATAATTCTCATTCCACAATGCCTTCTAATTTGT
>JAISSF010000006.1 GCA_031273215.1 Mycoplasmataceae bacterium | reverse complement strand
AATAAGTTACCGCGAAAGTATTAAAAAGGGTGAAAAACTTTTTTGTTATTATATTTTATATAATAAAATTTTGTAAATCGATATGCTTGGAAAGGGTAAAAAGTGCAATTTAACTGACGTCAAAACCACCTTTTTTTAAAGTTTTTATATATAAATAAGAAAATTAAAACTACTCAATTTCTGCTTTAATCTTCTTTAAGTATGATTCTACATCGCTATTGGTTTTATTCTTAAATTCATTCATCTTCTCAATTTCTGCTTTAGAATAGTTGCTTGGTTTAGCATAAATAATAATTGCTTCTAAATCACCTTTACCACCAAATACACCTTTTTTAATATTCAATCCAGCACCACTAATAACAATATGATCTCCGTTACCGGTTTGTGGTTTGATAGTTACTTCTTTCAATCCATAAGGAGTGGGAACGGTTATCTCTCCACCTAATATAGCAGTTAATGGATCAACTAGTACTTTTACAAATATTGTATTACCTTTACGTTCGAATATAGAACTAGGTTTGATATAAATATGAATTAATAAATCTCCAGCACCTTCATATGTTTTGTGTCCACGACCACTAACTCTAATAATTGCACCATTATCAATACCAGCTGGAATGTTTACTTCAATCTTTTCAATATTTTCCACATATCCTGAACCATTACATACATGACATCTTCTTGTAATGATCTTCCCTCTACCACCACATTTAGGACAAGTAGTTTGAGATTCAATTACACCAAAAGGAGTTCTTTGTCTAACATTAACTACTCCAGATCCGTGACATTCATCACATGTTTTAATATCATTAGGGGTTTCCGCTCCTGTTCCATGACAATGAGGACAATTATTCTTTACTTTGTAATTGAATGCTTTATTTCCACCTTTAACCATATCAGAGAAGTTAATATCTAATTGAACTTCAATATCTTTACTAACTTTTTTAGTTCTAGTTTGTTTTCTTCTTTGTCCTCCACCAAAGATAGAACCAAAGATATCTCCTAATCCACCATCTTCTTCTTCATCTCCGCCAAAAGAGAATTTAACATTCTGACCATTGCCTTGTTTAAAGAATTGGCTAAAGATATCATCAAATCCACCACCTTGGCCACCAAATCCTTGTTGTCCATTAACACCCGCATGTCCATATTGGTCATACATTTGTCTTTTTTGAGGATCACTTAATATTTCATTAGCTTCATTTACTTCTTTGAACTTAGTTTCAGCATCAGGGGCTTTGTTTCTGTCTGGGTGATATTCCATAGCTTTTTTTCTAAAAGCACGTTTGATTTCATCACTAGAAGCGTTTTTACTTATTCCTAATACTTCGTAATAGTCTCTTTTGTTAGCCATATAAGTATTATATTAGCATATATATAAATAGAGTGCTAACTAAACACTATATTCTTTATCACCAACAATCTTTTCAATTAGATTAGCTAACTCCATAGTATCTGTTTTGTATTTAAACTTATTTTCAATCTTACGTCTTAGTTCTACAATCTTATAACTAGAGAAGAAGATAGTTGGTGCCCTTAACAATCTTCTTGCTTTAAGTAATGGTATTACATACTCCGAGTAGATATCATATGTGTTGAAATCTCTAATATTAATCAGAAATACTACATCTACATTCTCACATGATTCAAAAATATTATGGATTGATTCTTTCTTAATTAGCTTCTTATAAAGTGTTTCTAAGTCAATGAAGGCTATTGTTTGGTTTGAGTTGGCTAATTCATTAGCGTAAGCAATCAAGAGCTCAATTTCAAGGGGATCGTCACTATATAGATACAAACTAGAAGGTTCATTTTTACTTTTGTTTAGTAAGTTTATTAAATCTAGTTTAGCTTTTTGTATTTTTCCACCAAAAAATTCTTTAGTTAATCTTAAGTTGTTTAATTTATCACTAAATGATTTATATATTCAATTGTGTGTTTGTTCACTATTAATGTGATACACATGGAGTTTGCCTCCATCATCTCTTTTAAGAATGTATTGTTTATTTTCTACCATTTGTACGATATAAGCATAATAGTTCTCAAATTCTTTATCACTAAGGTTTAGTGCTTTGATTTCTTCGTTTTCTAAATATTTCTTATTGTGAACAAATTTCTTAACATTTAATTCTTTTTTAAAATTAAATAATCCGTTTTGATCTTTGATTTCCATCTTATCATTCAACAACTTCCTTTTTATTCTTCTTTTCTTCTACTTCGTAGTTAGCAAAGATGTTTCTTGTTTTAGCTTCGTGTTCTTTAATAATTTTAGAAGTAGTACCATTGAAGTAGTTAAGTAATGTATCTAAACTATCAATACCTTTACAGTTAACTGTATCAATACATTTAGAAATATATTTCTTTCATCCAGGAGTAATTGCTTTACAAGAGTAGTACATATCTAAAGTCATATTTAATAGTTCACTTGAAATCTTTTTAAGCATTTGGCTGATGAAAGATAAATCTTCAAGAGATAAATCGCGTTTTAATATGCCTCTTAAATATTCTTCACTATTGTGTCTCTTGTAACATTCGAATATTTGGTCTTTCTTAAAGTTAGGGATTTCGCTATTAGTAAATAACTCACTATTTCTAATTAACTTAATAGTTCTGTTAGCATTTCTAGAAATTACGTTAATATAACTATTAATACGGTTTAGCATATTGTTATAGTTAACAAATACCAAATCATCTTTCTTCTCACATGATTGTGTTAAGATCTCTACAATTACATCATAAGGTATTTTAGTTGCATAGATATCTAATGTTTTCTTGCAGTCTTCACTAATTAGTACTAAAGATTTAAAGTAACTAGTTAAGTTTTGGTTAATACTTTCAAAATCTAATTTATATATAGGTTTATCTTGCGTTAAGAATGTTTTAGTTTCAGAAATCTCGGTTAAGTTAGCTTCATCTACTTCGTTTAATCCAAGAGTGTAGTTAGTTTTCTCAATCTCACTCTTAGAAGAAAATAGTTTTAATAAGTTAATGAATTCTTTATCTTCCTTAATCTCTTTAACACTTTTAGAAGGATATAAACTAAAAAAATAATTATTAGTACCTTTTTCTAAGAATGTTTTAACTAAACCAGCACTTTCTAATTTCTTACGGTTGTTTTCAAATTCTTGAGCACTTAAGTTGTTTTGTGTCAAGAAATCGTTTAAATTGTATTGTCCGTTATTAAGATTAAAAAAAGCTCTGTATAGAGAGAGACTTGATGATTTTATAATTGGTAGATAGTATGCTTCTAGTACATCTTGGTCTAGTACAAAATTATATTGTTTTTTTATACTAAAAAAGCTAGGAAGAATAATCATGTATGTTGTTAAATTTTTAGATAAAGAAATGAATGTAAATCCCTTACGAGAATTTATTCATTAAATAACATATATTTTCATATACATTATTCAATGCAATAGTTATTATATGGCATATAATTTTTCCATTTCGTGTTTTTAGATTTTTATGAAACTCGCTATATACTAACCTAAAATTTTACATAATAAATATAGTGTGTAATACACAAAAAAAATAACTTTTATACAAAAAATGTCTGTTTATTTATCGGTAGTGATATAACCTTATTTTTTAAATAATTTAGCACCATTGCATCGGTTTTAAAGTTAAATACAATCTTGCAAGAGATAAGCGATTGATATATCTTATCATTTTTCTCATATAAATCACTCGTATATTTGTGTTCTCCTACTAAAGGGTGTTTAATATAGTTCATATGTGCTCTAATTTGGTGGGTTTTACCGGTAATTAGATGGATTTCAACAATACTTGTATCTTTATCATAAGAAAGTGTTTCATATTCGGTGATAATTTCTTTACTATCTTTACTAATTGGTTTTTTAGTAATTTTTACATAATTAGCTTTTGTATTTCTTGTATCTTTAGTTAAATAATCATGTAATACACCTTTCTTAGGATCAATAATACCATATACATGAGCTAAATAGAATTTATCAATTTCATGATCTTTAATCTTTTGAGATAGAATTCTTGCAGCCATTACTGTTTTAGCACCAATAATTAATCCTTGGGTGTTTCTATCTAATCTGTGAACAAAAGCGGGAGTAAAGCTTGTTTCTTGTTTTGGATCTCATAGTTTCTTGTTATATAAATATTTAAGTAGACGGTTACATAATGTATCTACGGTTTTTGTATCATCATCTTGAACAACCACACCGATTGGTTTATTAACAACAATAATATTATCATCTTCATAAATGATATCTAGTTTATCTTTAGCTAATAAAAAATCATTTTTGTTGGCAGTTTTCTCAGTTAGTATATCATTAATATATAGATCAACCTTATCACCAACTTGTAATTTATAATCGATGGCTGCTTTTTTACCATTTACTTTGACTCTTTTAGTCCTTATATATTTAAAGATACTAGGTAAAGATAATTTTACAAATGCTTTTCTAATAAATTTATCTAATCTTTGATCAGCATCATTGGGTTTTATTGTGTAAGTTTTCATGCAATGATAGCTACAGTAGCAGCAATATTTAGTGAATCAACTTGTTCGCTTATCTTAATATATATTGTTTCATCACTCATTTTAATATATTTAAGGTCAATGCCATTTCCTTCGTTTCCAAAGATAATTGCGCAACTAGATGGGAAGGAAATACTATTTACATCACGAGCATTTTTATCTAAAGTAGTACTAAATACTTTATATTGAAGTTTTTTAAGTTCACCAATCATTTTACCTAAATCAGTAGTAACCATTACAGGAATAGAAAAAATTGCACCCATACTTCCCCTAATAATAGCTGGGTTATAAATGTCTACACTATCATTAGAAACAATGATACCATCCAATTTAAAAGCAACACAAATTCTTGCAATAGCACCAAAGTTACCTGGGTTTTGAATCTTATCTAAAATAATGTATTTTTTATTAGGAGCAAGTTGCAGGGATTTCTTTTGTTTATTGAAGATACCGATTATTCCATCACTATTAGCTAAACTAGAAAGAGTTGAAAAAACATTATCATTTACTCAAATAATGGATTCTTTATTAAACGCACTAACATATTTACTTGAACTAGATACTAACACATATTTAAGTGTATATTTATTATCAATTAATTGTTTAGTAACTCTATAAGATTCTACACCAAAAACTTCAGCACTATCACGATATTTCTTATCATTGATAATTTGTTTAATAAACTTAATAGTTTTGTTATTTGTAGAAGTAATTTTTTCAATCATAATTTATCTCCTATGAACTACCACGGTTTCGTGCTTGTGCGGCAACTCTAACTTCCATCAATTCTCTGTTTCTTTCGTCAGAAATTGATGGAGAATATTTAGGTATACCATTTTCATCAAAATATCCAACTACCGTATTCGCACGTGTAACAATTATCTGACCAGCTAATTGAGGATCGGTTGGAAGTAGGGGTCTACCGCGGTCATCAAAATGTCCTACATGATTAGCAACCCGAACACCACCAGGTGCTTGAGTGTAGAGTGGTTGATCGACATTCGCCACAGAAATCCTACCGGACAAAACTCCTAAATTATCTTCATGTTCGTAAGTAGGGTTAACTGGAGATAAAACACGTGCCATAGGACGACCGGGAGCAGCAGGGGCAGGGGGAGGACCAACTGGATGATGACGAACGGGAGCTGCAACAGGGGCAGGGGGAGGTGGAGGAACGACATCAGGCGGAACAGGAGCGGGAGCAGCGGGGGGAAGTGGGACGCCAACTGGAGGAGCAGGAGCGGGAGCAGGTTCAACTGGAGGAGCTTCACCGCCTTCACCATCTGGGGCAGCAGGGATAGGGGCAGGTTCAACTGGAGGAGCTTCACCGTCTTCACCATCTGGGACAGCGTCTGGTTGTGGATTTTGTTTAGGAATATATCATTGGCTTCCAGTATTATCACCACGAGCGGTGTCGGCCATCCTATTAGATTGGTTATCGCCTAACTCAGGAACAATACCTGGTTCATACACATGTAAGTCACCAGTTTTAGCATCCTTTTTAACAATTTTATTATTGGCGATGGCCCATTCTTTCTCAGCGTGAGTCATTCTCTTCTTGCTCGAACCAAGTGCTCATTTGACAGCTGTAGTTCCTCTCTCTCCACCAATTATGCCTGCCGCTCCACAAACAAGACCAGCGATACCGGTTTTTCTTAATACATAAGCAGCTGCATTGTGACC
>JAISSF010000004.1 GCA_031273215.1 Mycoplasmataceae bacterium | reverse complement strand
GTTATGTATCCTTTCATATAACTCAACTATATTTTCTAAATTATGTATATATAACAAGTTATATATACATTAAAAAATATTTTGATGAAAATAGCACCTTTTTTTGCAACATTGCTTATAATTAAAACTAACCATGTTAAATATATTAAATTTTAGTTTAAGTGAGTTTCAAAATGAAGTAGTAAAGTTAGGATTAAAGAAATTCGTAGCTACCCAAATATTTGATTGAATCTTTAGAAAGCATGTTGTTGATTTTAATAAAATGACTAATATCTCTCCAAACAATATTGCTATTCTCTCTAAAGAGTTTAGTATCTTACCTTTTACTCCAATAGAGCAAAAGAAAGATAAAGATGGAACAATTAAGTTTCTATTCCAATTAGAAGATAAGAATATTATTGAATGGCTGCTATCCAATTTGAATTTGGTTTTAGTGGTTGTTGTTCTACCCAAGTAGGGTGTAATATGGGATGTAAGTTCTGTGCTAGTGGATTAACTAAGAAAATTAGAAATTTAAATGCTAATGAAATTATTGGAGAAATTTTATACACACAAAGCTATTTAGTAGCTAATGGATTAACTCCACTACAAAGTTTATCATTTATGGGTATTGGTGAACCATTTGATAATTTAGACAATGTAATGCATACAATTAAATATTTACATAGCGAACAAACTATGAATATGGGTATGAGAAAATTTACTCTTTCTACTTGTGGAATAGTTAATAAATTACCAATTGTTGCTAAAGAGTTACCACAAGTGAATGTTGCTATTAGTTTACATGCTCCTAATGATACTATTAGAAACCAAATTATGCCTATTAACCAAGCGTTTAATGTAGCAGAAGTGATTAAGTATGCTAAGAACTATGTAAGGGAAGTAAATCATGATATTACTTTCCAATATGTTTTAATTAATGGAGTTAATGATAGTGATGAGTGTGCTATCCAATTAGCTAATTTAATTAGAGATATTGATTGCCATGTAACATTAATTGAATACAATGAAGTAGATGAGTTTAAATTCAAACACTCCAATAATTCTGCTTCATTTAAGAAAATCTTAACTAACAACCATATTAGTTTTAGTGAAAGACTTAAAAGAGGTGATGAAATTAAAGCTAGTTGTGGTTCTATGAGAATTAATCATTTAAAAAATGATAAGTAGAATTACATTTCATCACTTACTCTCATATAATATATAGTGTTAGTTCACCTAAAGTATGAAGTACAAATTAAAAATCGTTAAGAAACACAATAAATATGTAAGAGCTGCTATTATGGCCGGATCTATTGCTGCTATTACAAGGGGGGGGGATTGGTATTGCAATTGGCGCAAACATTAACAAACATCCTGTAGTAGATGGTGGAGAACAAGCTTTAATATTAAGTTTACCAACTGGTGCTGAATTATATATGAATGATACAGCTGAAGCTGTTACATTTGAAATTGATGCGTTAAATGGTGCTAAATTAGAAGGATTAAGTGGAGAAGTTAAAGATATTAATGGTAATGTTAATGACAACTTTGATATTACATTTGATGTTGCTAGCAATGATAGTATTAAAATTAATGGTCATGTAGGAATTAAACAAGGAACTGCTGTAGCTCCTGGTAACTATACACTTAATGTAATTAACAATGATATAGTCGCTGCTACTCAATCATTAGTAGTTTCTTCTGCTCCTAACTCATCAATTAGTTTAACTGATCACCAATATACTTTAGAAGAAGTTGGACAAGAATTTACATTATCCGCTATTGTTGGTGCTTGAACAGGAAAAGATAATGCTCCTATTACTTGAGAATTGAGTGCTGGTGCAAATAATTATGTAACAACCTCTCCTTCTGCTGATGGAACTAAAAATACTGTTACTGTTACTACTTTACCTGTAGGAGCAGATGTAACTATTACCTTAAGAGCACAAGTTTCTCCTCAAGTATATGATACTTGTAGTATTACCATTGCACAACAAGTAGTTGTTGATCAAAACGTTATTACTATTACTGGTGGATTAAATCAATTGAATAATGTTGGTGATTCTACTACATTAACTGTAGATGTACAAAATTGAGATGGAAGACCTGTTAATGTAATTGCTTCTGAAGCGTTAGAGAATTACTTATCAATAGATCGCGATCTAAAGAATGAAAAACGTTGAATTGTTACTTACGTTGCTGCTATTCCTACTGGTAAATCATTTAAAGGTGAAGTTATCGCATATATTGGCGATATGCCAAATCTTAGTGTCGATGATGCACACGATAATTATGAAATTACTATAAGTAACAACCCAGTAAGAGCAAGTTTATCAGCTCAAGTAGAAAATAATGGTCCGGTAGAATCTTCTCCTACTTATTCGTTTACTACTCTTAGTGAAACCAAACTATTGCGTGCTACCACAGTTGATATTGATTCTGAAAATTTAGTTTGAACATTAGAAGGTGATGCTGGTACATATTTAGATTTTGATGTAGATTCTAATGATAGAACCGCTTGTACTATAACATATGATGTACCACCACCAAGCCCAATACAAGCAGCAATAAAGGTACAAGATACTGTCACTCGTTTAGCATATATATTGAATGTTTCTATTTATCCACCTACTGCTCAAAACTTATCACTTACTTCCACTTCTCCAATTTTAAATAGCACCGATGGATTAATTGGTGGTACTCTTTCTACTACTATTTCTCAGATTTTCTCAAAGCCTTTTGATCCAAGTGTTTTAGAAGCTACTGTTTGATCAATAGTTCAAGGAGAAGGTACACCAGCTGTTGTTGATTTGCAAGTAGATGATGATGATCTAATTGGAACAAATGCGATTGTTACACTAAATAATTCATACGCTTCGCAAACAACAAACACATATGTTAAAATACACGCCGAAAATGCAAGCGAAGGAGTTGGTGCAGATGTAATTATCACTATTTTAGCGAAATCGGACACTCCTATTGCAGATAACACACCTACTGGAGAAATAATAAGTAATAGTGGTAAAACTTTAGCAACCATTGGACAAGAATTAGATTTAACCGTTAATACTAATTTGACGTACGATGCAGTGGATTGAAATATTAATGGACAAGCTGGTTATGAAGAGTATATTAGTTTAACACAACAAGGTGGTATAAATCAAGCTAAAGCTAAATATGAAGGAGATGGAGTAACTTCAATAAAATCTGTATTAGCTGTTGCTGTTTGCAAATATCAAACTAATACAGTTGGATACTTTACTTTCCAAATTGATATTTATCCACCAGCAACAGTTCGTATTTTAACTTTAACAACAGGTAGCGTTACTGATAATCCTACGATTGATAATCCTCGTCCTTGAGCTTCTGAGGCAATCAATAGTATTACTACTCTTGGAGCTTCTTTTGATATTAGAGCAGATTTAAATATTGATGACATGGCTAATAACTCTGTATTCTGAGCATTAGAATGAGCTGATGAAGATCACCCCGCTGAACTAGTAACTAATTATTTTGATTTGAGTACAGGTCCTGGACCTCAAAGATGGTATGCTAGTTTACAATACAAAAAACGTGTATTAGAACCTGCGGCGGTAAATATCGTAGCAACTTATGGTGATACATATGGAGGACCTAATGCAGAGTTAACAAGTAAATACCGTATCAACTTAATACCTACTACAGGTGAACCAAAATTACAAGTAAGCGGTTTAACTAGTAGAAATACATTGAGCGTTACTGAAAATTTTACTGTCGCTAATTTATCAATGTTAGTTGGAGGTGAAGTAATGACAGAAAACGTTGCATGAACATGTACTTCTGCTCAATCTCCTGTAACTTTTACTAATAATACTGGTAATGGCGGTGCAAGATTAAGTATTGCGCCTACCACTGAAAAATTCGCTGGTGGTATTTATACAATCACAGGTAAATATAGTTCATACCAAGTTTCTACTACAATTATGATTGAGAGTGTGGATATAAATGCATGAAAAGGCGTAGTTAATGAAAAGGTGAAACTGACAGTTAATGGTGCTAAATCAGGATATTATTTTCGACCTAAAGGATTACAAACATCCTCCAATCCTAGTTTTGCTAATGTTAACTCTTTAATAATAGATTTTTCTTGAATGGCATATCAACAAGATAATCCAACGCCAGCTAATGTCAGATATATTGCTGGACGTATATATTTATACAAAAGATTAGGAGCTTCTGGCACAACTAATGATAGAATTTGGAATTCTACTTGCATTATTGATGTCTCTTCTAGTGCAGATATAACTTCTCTAGATGCATTTGCAGCGAGTTTAACTGGTTTAAATGCAACTGGTGGCTATTATGATAACAACGCTACCTCTTTTTATTTTCGTCTTTTTTCTGGAATCGCACCTTCTTATATCGAAAACCCATGAATTGTTGAATTAAATGTTCAATATAAAATAAGTGATTAATCAACTACATTGATTTACTTACACTTAATAGCAATCGCTACATAGTTAGTACCTAAGTGAGCAGTAAATACTGAAGGTAAAGAACTATATTTAATATCTACATTTTTAAAGTTAGCTTTTAATAATTCTACAATTGGTTTAACATTACTCTTTTCATTTTCTAATCCAGATGTAAAGATAACTAGTTTATCAATGTTATTACCATTGTAACCAATTGTAGTTTTATAGTGTTCATTAACAATTTTAGGAATCATATTAATTCTTAATGTTTTACCAACTAAATTAACTCCTTTATTTTTATCTAAATCTAAAACCAATTTATATCTTAAATATTTAGCAATTAATAATTTAATGGGATTAATTCTTCCACCTTTAATTAAATAATTAAATTCGGTAGCAATAATAGTAATATTACTCTTATCTATATGTTCTTTAACAATCTTAGTAACTAATTCAGGAGTAACATTATCTAATGCTTTAATTTCATTAACTATTCATAATAACATATCACAAACACCGTTTGTGTTATATACATGAACATTACTATAGTCATCGGCTAATAAGATTCATTGGTTATATTCTCCACTTAAATAACTAGATAAAGATAAAACATATACTTGATCATATCCCTTAGATACTTTATCTAATAAATCAGCACATTCTCCCATTACTGGACTAGCTGTTTTATATTCAATACCTTTTTCCATCTCTATTACCATCTCTTTGGTATTGATATCGATACCATCTCTTAATGTTCTTGTTTTATCTTTCTCTGTTCTAGTTAATGTCATTGGTACAACAAAAACATCAGGAATATCTCCGTTTTTTATTAAACTACCTGAATCTACAATAATACAATAACTCACTTATATATAGTATATTAGATAGTATTACTTTCAATTAACACATTTATATGTTCTATGCTCAATGTATTAATTGCTGAAATTTATATTTGGATTTTTCGTGCACCACAGCCTAATCTCGTACAATTCCTATACCTAAATTTACAAGATATACCCTAAAAATACCATATAGTAAACTATACAAATATATTACTCTCTAAATCTATTTATTATTTTAATAAATATAAATGATGCAAAGCATCTTAATTATGGCGGTCCCAACGGGAGTCAAACCCGTATCGCCCGCGTGACAGGCGGGCATAATAAATCGCTATACTATAGGACCATTGGTTGCGGAGGATGGAATCGAACCACCGACCTCCAGGTTATGAGCCTGACGAGCTAACCTCTGCTCTACTCCGCGCAATATTGTTAATGGCGGATGCTGAGAGATTCGAACTCCCGCGTGGGTTGCCCCACCTCTCGGTTTTCAAGACCGAACCCTTCAACCACTTGGGTAAGCATCCATATTTCGTTTATCTAAATAAACAACTATTGCTTATCTATATTATATTATTTAACTATCTATAAATTAACACTTAATTGTATGTATGGTACTATAAAATGTAAGTTGTATGAAAATTTTAGGGGTGATGATGTTTTAAAAACTATAAAAAATGGTGTTTTTGTTGGGAGTTAAATGGCACTTTTTACCCATTTTGAGCACATCGATTTCAAAAATTTTATTATATGATATATAATAACAAAAAATTTTTTCACCCTTTTTGGTACTTTTGTGGTAACTTATTAGTGTATGAGTAATAAACACACAACGATCAAATTCCTAGATGCACAATATAAACCAATAAAAAACACAACGGCAACTATTGCTATAATAAAACATGTAAAACCTAAAAAGCGAGTGAAACAAAAAACTAATAAGCCTAAACAACCATCTACCAGAGAAATTCTTTTACAATTTATAACTAAAGTGGAACAATTCATGGTTGAACAAAAGCAATTCAACAACAAAATCGAAAGCAAACTAGATAATGTTATCAAACTAAACAATCTAAGAACAGAATAGAATATGCTTTTAAACATAGTTTACTTGCTTATTCAAGCCTATTTTTATCTTTCCTATACATTTTGTTTGTCTAAAAATACATCTTAATAAACATAACACTATTTATTTTTCTAAAAATATGACACAATAATTCATTTCAATAAATTTAGTTTATTTGAAGTATCACCGTAAAAATGTGTTTAAAGGAAAATAAGGGAATATTTTCACCACCCCTATAATTTCCATATGAAAACTATTTTACATATAGATATGAATAGTTACTTCCCTGCTGTAGAAGAATTATTAAATCCTAATTTAAGGAATAAACCAGTAATTGTAGGCGGTAAGAGTAGAAGATCGGTAGTTAGTAGTGCTAACTATATTGCTAGAGAATATGGAGTAAGGGCAGCCATGCCTATGTATAAAGCAATTATGCTTTGTCCAAAAGCAATTGTAGTAGAACCAAACTTTGCAAACTACCAACTTTATCATGATAAGTTTATTGAATTAATTAGAGATAACTTTAGTGATAAAATAGAAGATAGTTCCATTGATGAATGTTTTGTTGATATTACTAAACTTGTTAAAAACAAATCTCCTAAACTAATAGCATTAAAAATACAAAACATGATTAAAAATAAAATTGGTTTAAAATGTTCTATTGGTATTGCTCATAATAAATTTATGGCTAAAATGGGCAGTGACTTTAAAAAACCTTTAGGGATTACCCAAATGTATAAAGAAGATGTTGTTTCTAAACTATGACCACTACCAATTGGAGAAATGTATATGGTAGGAACAGCTACTGAAAAAGTATTAAAAGCACATGGCATTAATACAATTAAAGATTTAGCTTTAAGTGATCATGAGTTACTTCAAGATTTATTAGGAAGTAGATGACAAGCGTTTCTGAATGAAGCACATGGAAATGGTGATGACGAAGTAGTTACTGAATCAGCAACTCCTAAATCTATTTCTTCAAGCGAAACATTCTTGTTTGATACAAATGATTATGATACTATTAATGAAGCAATTATTGAACACGCTAAAGATGTTTGAAAACAACTACAATCATTAAAACTTAAGGCTAAAACGATTACTCTTTCTATAAAGAATCCTAACTTTGTGGTAACTAGCAAATCTAAATCAGTACCTAACTTCATCAAAAACTACGAAGAACTTATTTTCATTTTAAAACAAATATATGATGCTAACTTCATCGATAAAACAATTAGATTAGTTGGGGTGGGAATTAGCAAATTATCATAATCTTTAATAATATTATTAAATAAAAATTTTTTACCACAAAAATGAAAAATGTATATAATATAAGTGTTATGGCAAAAAAAGTAGCAAGTAAACAACCTCAAGCTCATTTAGATGATGCTCACCCTGTAAATCAAAGCATTAAGCACGTTCACAATAAACAAATCTTAATTGCTGTTGCTAAAATTGTTTTAGTTGATTTAACATTAATCTTAGCTGGTGTGTTAATTTATGCTTTAAATAAATCTGCTGTAAAAGATCAAATTAATAATACTGAGTTAGTTACACTTGGCGTTTTCGTTGCATTAGTTGGATTAACTGGATTAGCTACTTCAATCTTATTCATCTTCATCGTTGGTGGAATTGCATTATATAAAAAACACGTACTTAAATTAGCTAACACAAAAGCCGCTAGTCAAGCTGTTAACAATGGTTTAAGTGCTGCTAGTGCTATCTAATAGATAACAACTATATAAAATTAAAAATAAAAATATCTTTTTGTTTCCTGTATTTGCTATTATTCTTACTGGTGGGGTGGGAATTGCTTCTTCCGTTACTTTAACAAGTTGTAATAACAAAGAAATTGAACGTAATAATGGTTTCCTTTTAAAATGTCTGCCAACATACACAGATTTTAAACATATAAATAAAACAAATTATTCTATAACTTTAAAAACAAGTAAACCTAATTCAGCACAACCGGGGTTGTATATCAATTATGAAGGAAGAAACATTGTTAACCACAATTATTGAAGTGAGAGCGAATACGACAATGAATTAATTAACTTTAACAACAACACAGAAAGTGAGGATTGATATTGAACTATGTTTCCAACAGGTGAAAAGTTAGGTAATACAATTGTTCATTTTCATACTGTGGATGAATTTCCAACAAGTGGATCAGCGCATACTGCTGATTTTTATGTTCACGTAACAGTTGAAGTTTAGTTTTTGATAACCTTTAACATATCTTGTCAATTATCAACAGTAGTTTGTTGTGATGTTTTAACATTCTTAACAGTTACTGAACCGTTATTTAATTCATTCTCGCCAACTATAACTACATAATCAATCTCATTCTTTTCTGCGAAGTTAAATGCTTTAGCAATCTTATTGATAGAATGGTTACATATACAAGCTACACCTAAACTACGGTAGTAATCCATATATTTAACGATTGTATCATTAGCGGAGTTAATTAGAGGGAAGAATAGGCATGAAGTATACTTAGATGTATTGATAGCGATATTTTGAGCTTCTAGGGCATTAATAACTCTTTCTACACCAAATGCCATACCAACACAGCTAACATCATCTCCACCAAACTCACTAACAAGTTTACCATATCTTCCTCCTCCACCAACTACAACTCCATCAACATCAATTTCGAATACCATGTTAGTATAGTAATCTAACCCTCTTACTAAAGTACCATCTATAGCGTAGTTAATATTATTGTTCTTTAATAAATTAATAAGTTGAGCAAAGTTATCATTACTTTCTTTACTTAAGTATTCTGAAATCTTAGGAGATTGTTTTACAAACTCTTTAATACCATCTACTTTATCATCTAAAATTCTTAATGGGTTCTTATCCAATCTTTCTTGACTTAGTTCACTTAATTGATCTTTATATGGTATTAAATGAGCTTTAATTGCATTAATTCATTCGTTTCTTTCTTCAAATCCACCTAAGTTATTAATTTTGATTGTATAGTTGGTAATACCAATAGATTTTAAAGAAGTAACTACAAATTGAATAATTTCAAAATCATCATAAATACTATTAGTCTTAATCATTTCCACTCCAAATTGGTTAAATTCACGAAGTCTACCACTTTGTGGTCTTTCATAACGGAACATTGGACCGTAGTAGAAAAACTTTAATGGAGTTGGGTTAGTGAAGATAAGTTTATCTTCTACAACCGCTCTTACAACTCCAGCTGTACCTTCTGGTCTCAAAGCAATTTCTCTATCAGATTTATCCTTAAAGTTATAAAATTCTTTTTTAACTATATCACTTGTTTCTCCAATACTTCTTACGAATGTTTCAATATTTTCAAACATAGGGGTAACGATTTTTTGATAACCAAATAGTTGAGCTGAAATTTTAAAGTTATTAAAAATAAAATCATAATATTCGGCTCTTTTACCATATACATCTTGAGTACCACGTGGTCTATTTATCATATTATGTTTATTATATAAAATACCTGTTTTATCAAACTTATGTATGATTAACAAAAAAGTCAACCATTGCTGATTGACTTCTTTCATGTTGTCCTATAAACGAATTCATAGAACGACCACTTACTCCCCCCAGGATAAAAAAATTATATGTAAAGTTTAATAAAAAAATAAAAAGAGTTTATAATGTATATATTACGTAGTAATATATACATAGTAAGAAAAATATTATATAATACAAATGCTTACCTCTTGCTCCTCCCAGGAGTAAGAGAAAGCTAGACGCGAGTCGAAATAAGGGAAGGCCTTATAAAGTTGTATCGCTTTGGGGAAAGAAATCAACCAAAAGAATCCGTAAATGGTTTAATGTAGCAATCCGATAAAAGCGAGGCTATCTGAAAGGTGTTTACAACATAAAAACTGTCCTAGGCGGTTCATGCAATAAAGATAGAGCCATTAATATTAAAAGCAGATCTAACACAAATTAGTTCTGCTTTTTATTTAATATATAATATGCGTATGGGATTCATCACAAACAAAGAAAGAGCAAAAAAAATTAAAAAATTACATAGTGGTAATGGTTTTAGAAAATTTATTATTATTTTAACTTACATTTTTTCAGCTATTTGTGTTGCTTATGTTGCGTTCGTTTCTGTTATTAATCTTATTGTTAAAGTTGAACCTCCTGTAACTGATGAACATATTTATCAAAAAATCGGTGAATTAATCGTTAAATATCAATGATATTCATTAAGTGTAGCCGGTGTTACTCTCGCACTAATCTTAATTTCTATTATTATGACTTTAACTTTAAAATCTTCTAAGAAGGTTGCTAATGAAGCTGTTAAATTAGCTTCTATCCCGGTTAGTGGCAGAAAACAAGAAACTGGTGCCGCTGATTTCAAGAAAAGAATTACTCTTGTAAAGAAACCAAAAGCTAAAAAGAAATAATGAACACAATAGACATCTCATTATTAATTAATGAATTAATGGATACCTTAGAAAAAGCTTCTAATGCTACCCAAGTAACAGAATATAAGAATATCTTTGTTAAAAATAATCTTACACCTTTATATGATCAACTTAAAACTTTACCTGGTAATGAAAAAGGTGCTTTAGGTAAAATCATTAATGAATTTAAGGAAGCAATTCAAGTAGTTTATGATGAATATCTAAAGATTATTAAAATTAATGAAGATGCTAAACAACACGTTGTTGATTATGATATTACTGTTAATTCTACTAAATTGCAAAAAGGTGCTGTTAATCCACTTTCATTAGTTTTTAGAGAAATCCTTTCTTATTTTCAAAGTCTTAACTTTACAATTCAAAGTGGTGAAGAAGTTATGGATCCAAAGTATAACTTTGATAACTTAAATATTCCTGAAACTCATCCAACAAGAGAAACAAGTGAAACATTCTACACTAAAACTCAATCTTTAAGAACACAACTTACGGCTAGTTCTGCACAATTTATTGAAAATAACCAAGATAAAGAAATTAGAATAGCTAACTTTGGATATGTATATAGAAATGATGAATTAGATGCAACTCACTCTCCTCAATTTAACCAAGTAGATTTCATTTGGGTTAAAGAAGGTTTAAATGTTAAGAACTTAAAGTGAGTAATTAATGGTTTGGTTAAAAAACTATATGGTGAACAAACTAAAACAAGATTCCGTTTATCTAACTTCCCCTTCACTGAACCTAGTTTTGAAGTTGATGCTACTTGTCCGTTCTGTAACGGTAAAGGTTGCACACGTTGTAAACAATCAGGTTGAATAGAACTATTGGGTAGTGGTGTAATGCGTGATGTAGTATTAGAGAAAGCTAATATTCACGGTAAGAACTCTATCGCTTTTGGTATTGGTGTAGAAAGAGTTGCAATGCTTAAATATGGAATCAATGATGTTAGAGATTTTTATAATAATGATTTCAGATTCCTAAAACAATTCTCTAGTGAAAGTACAAAATAAACCTACCACTTTTAGTTTGAGACTATATTTAATGTGTGCGATACTTAATGGTTTAGCCATTATTATTAGTTTAATTATTGGTTTAGTTTTACCGCTTCACAATTTAATCTGAGCCAGTCTATTATTTATCCCATTTGGTTTTATTTATATATTTATAAATGAAAAGTTTAGTTATTTCATCACTGCTTTCAGAAATAACAAATCATTTTCTAGATTTATCTTCTTCTTTACTTTAAGTTTTACTAAATACTTATGTTTACTTGTACCGTTAATTGTTACTTGCGCTACTTATTCATTAAATATATTTAATATCTATATGGCAGTGAGTGAAACTGTTGCTTTCTGCTTATTATTGGTATCTGTAAGTTTAATTAAATTTAAAAAGTAAAACTTTTATCAATTTCAAATATATGTTTACCGTTTAATAAACTTGCTATTGGTGTTGGATTCTTACCGGCTAATTGAATCTTTTTAATAAGAATACCGCCACTTCCTGTGTTAACTAATATTCCGTGTTTAGAAATATCAATAATTGTTCCTGGTGTTGCATCACTTTTATTATTGCCAACCACTTCCACTTCGTGTATTTTTACTAATGTATCTCCATAAGTTGTATAAGCAATCGGTTTTTCAAATAAAGCTCTTACTAAGCAATCAATTTTAATTGCTGATTCAGATCAATTAATTTTCTCATCTACTTTTTCAATCTTTTTTGTATATGTAGCTGAATCATTATCTTGCGGGTAATGTTTTACATTATCAGAAGTAAGTATATGAATGTTTTCTTTGATCATCTTTTTTCCTAATACAGTTAATTTATTGTATAAAGAACTAAATGTTTCGTTTGGTTCAATACTTACTTTCTCTTGTACAATAATATCTCCTGTATCCATAGACTTGTCCATATACATTAATGTAATACCGGTTTCTTTTTCATTATTTAATATTGCAAATTGGATAGGAGCAGCACCACGGTATTTAGGTAATAATGATGCATGGATATTTACGCACTTGTATTTAGGAATGTTTAGTATTTTCTCGCCAATAATCTCTCCATAAGCGCAAGTTAAAATTAAATCAGGTTTTAATGCTTGAATTTCTTCAACTATTTCTCTAGACTTATTTGGTTGAAATAATTTCAATCCTAATTCTAAAGCAACTTGTTTAACAGGAGTGGGTTGAATTTTATTTCTATTCCCTATTCTATCGGGTTGACTAACCACTCCAACTACTTCTGTATCAAGTTTTGTTAATTCTTTGAGAATGTCTGCTGCAATTTGTGCAGTACCAAAGTATAAAATTTTCATCATAGTATTAGTATATAATTTATGTAAGATGTCTAAAAATAAGATTAAAAAGAGCCACGGTGGTGTGTATTTAAGTTGAATTACAACAATTACTTTATTTACAGCTATCGTTGCTTCTACATTCTTAACGGTAATTTTTACTCAAGATGGTTCTGGCTGAAGCCAAGGAGAAAAAGATACATTTGTGATTATTGCTACAATTACTGTTTTCATTTTCTTAATTATGAGTATCTACTTAGCTGTTACTTGTAAAAAAATAATGAAATACAACCAAGATATTGAATTCTTAAAAGTACTTTTTGCTTTATCTATTACATTAACAGTTGTTTCTGCAATAGCATTCTTGGTTTGTTTTGGAGCAATTATAGTTGCTTTATTCAGTTTTCTTATTGTAGTTGGATTTATTAAAGGTTGAGCATGACATTTATTAAATTGAGGTGTTACATACTTAATGTATAGTGTTTACGTATTCTGACCTGTATCTGTATTAGGTTATGCAACACTTACTGTATTCACATGAATTAAATGTAGAAAGATTCCCGCTTATGAGAAAACTCCTAAATATATAAAAAATCCATCTTATGAAAAAAAATAATATATTATTAAAAAATCTATCAAGTATTGATTGAAACTTAATTATTAAAGTTATATTATGAGGTATCCTATGTTTAAGTTTGTTTTACTTCGTAATCTATTTAATGGGGGAAAAGAACTATTACTCTGATTTGAGACATGATGATCCAATTACTATTTCAGGAGTAATATATTACTCAATCACTGATGTGAGAAAAGCAATTGGTAATGGTACAATTGTAACAGGGGCGGATTTAGCTCAAGCATATAACAAGTTAATTGAGTGAACTGAATATCCACACTTCTTCCCAGTTATTGGTTTCTCATTATTATGATTTATCCCTGGAACTAATAAGATTTCAGCTACTACTTTACCTTTAGATGGTTGAAATGCTAGATGAAATGGTATTACATTGGCTTATTCATACTTCTTTATTACAATTATGATTGCTTTAGTGGGCATGGCTATGTTGTTAATAAATGGAGTAAAAGATATTCACATCAATCGTATGAATAAAAAGATGCATGTTACACCTTATCCAATTAAAAACTATTCATATGCAGGATTTACAATGAAGAATGTTACTGAGTTCGTACTAAACCTTACTTTAGTATTTGCTTTCTTTAACTTCTTATCTACTTGTGTAGTTATCGGTTATTGATTATTCTTAATCATTATTAAAAACATTATCAAATTAGCTACGAGAAATAAATTTAAATTAGCTACTGATGAATTTGAAGTAAATAAATCAGATTTATACTATTTAATCGGTGTTATGATTTTCCAAAATACTTATACAATTGTTAAATCTTACTTCATGAATGGTTTTGGTGTAAATTTAGATATTATCATGCAAATCATCATCCCAATTGGTACTGTAACTGTTATTATCGGTCTATTCATTAAGAATATGATGTCTTCTAAACTTAATGCTACTAAAAATAAAATTAAGAATATTGGTGATAGTGTAAATAAAATTAGAATGTTTGTTACATTACAAGGAACAAAAGCATTCGATGATTATGATTTCTTAAACTTATTGCCTAGTTTCTTAAAAGAAAAGATTATTGACGGACAAGTAGACAAGAAAGCTTTATTAAACTCATTAATTGAATATGAGAAGATTAGTAGATTCATCGAAGATAACTATAAGAAGAAAGATATGGATAAGAAATATTTGCTTTACGTAATGAATAACGTTTGTAAGAGTAAAGATGATTTAGATATCTTCTACACTAACTTAAAGAATATTAAACAATATAAAATAAGCAAAGGTAGATAATTTAGTTTATCTATCGTTATAATGTCCACATATTCGATAAATTATTATTTGTTTTTCAGGTGCGTTATATTTGAAAATTATGCGATGCATACTTCAACATTCAGAGAATCCTTGATCTTTCTTAAAGTATTTTGCTTTATATGCTTTGTATGGTGGGTTTTCTTTTTCTAAATATTTATAAATCTCAACAAATTTTTTATAGTATAAAGGTTGATTCTTCCGCAATCACATTCTATCTTTTTCTGAAACTGGCGTTTCGCAAATTATATTCATAAATTATAATTGAACTTTTTTTACATAACCCTTATTTGCTAAATCTACAGATACTTGAAATAAAAAATTATTAATTTCTTTAGCGCTTTTAGCAGAAAAGAAATTATTTTCAAGAAGTGTTAACAATTGCTCGTGGGAAATCATAAAAGCATTACTATTTTTTTGTTCAGGAAATTTAAATTTAATTTCATTTAAAATACTTTTTTGGTGTATAGTTATGTTATTATTGTTATCTAAAGAGAAAGGAGCGAAAGTTGACACCCCTAATACACCTAAGTTAAGCATAGTCTTAGCACTTGTCTTCATATTAATAATTATAATCAATATTTTATATTTCCTTAAACTTTAGTTTTAGCGCATTACCAATTACCTCATTCGTGATTTCTCCACCCATGGTTAAGATTGCGTTTCTAATACTTTCTTCTTTCTTTATAGAATAAGCAATATCTGTTTCAAAGCTACTAATTATTTTACTTACCACTTTACTAGTAAACTCACTACTTTCTTTTGGGTATAAAGAACCGATATCTTGTAAAACAATATTAACTACTTTTTTGTATGCTAAAGCAAATGGGTGTTTTTGATCGTTATAGAATTCAGTTAATTCACTTCCAAAACCTTGATCTGCTCCTAAATCAATATAAATAGAATCTTGTGGCATTTTACCAATCATATCTTTAGTAATACGTAAGTGTGTTAAATCTCCCGGGATAGTTGTAGTATTAATTAATACATCAGCATTTTTAACTTCTTCCATCAGAATATCAAAATCTGCATCTAATACTTTAATACCATGATCTTTAAAGATTTGTTTATAACCGTGGTTAGATTCTAAAACTGTAACATTGCTTTTAATTTTTAAAGCATTAACTAGCGCATGAGTTGTATAAGAGTAATTGATAATTAAGTATCTTAAATCTTTATTTTTAGTTTTATTAACAAAATCTTTTAATAATTCTTTCTTATCATTTTTTTCTAAATAATCAAAGTAACCAGTTGAACCAAATTTAGCTTTCAATACTTCATTATGTAATAATCATTCATATTTATGTTCACTGTGATACATTTCAATACCTAATGACGTAATATGTGCTTTTAATAATTTCTTTAAATATACCGGATTGTTTTGCAAATATAAATTAGAAATCAATATTTGTTCAGGACTAGTAAAAGCTTTAATCTCTTTATTGGTTAATTCAGATAACTTAATAATAATGTTTGGATTGTTAATTTTATTAATGTGTTTAAATATCTCTGCCCCAGCATTAATATATTGTTCATCACTAATTCCTAAATCTAAACCATACCCAGATTGAACAAATACTTTATGTTGTTTGAATATTTCTAAATCAGCTGGTAAAAGTGCTAATGTCTTTTTAATTTTATTTTCTTTTAGAAATACGATATTCATTATTGTGCAAAGTGGTTGATTAAGAAGAATAAACCAATGCCAATACCAACACCAATAGCAATTACAGAGAAAATAATTCCTAAGTTTCTTAAATTCTTATTCTTTGGTTTATCATTTGCATATTTAGATACATCTGGTAATTTACTAAAATCAACTGGACTAATTTCTCTAACTGTTTTTTGAGCGGGAGTAGCAACTATAACGGTAGTTGTTTTAGCAACAATAGGTTTTGCTTTAGCAATTGGTTTTTTAGCTTTAGTTTTCACTGATTTACTTGTTTTATTAATCTTAGCCATATCTAAATTATATTTTTTATTTAACAATTGCTTGTTTTGCTAATTCATCGGCCACTTCATTTCCGATGTTTCCACTATGTGCTTTAACCTTAATGAAATTAATATTTAATTTATTAGCATATTTTTTATCATACTCTTTTTTATAAAAAATAGCAATTGGTGTATTAGTCTTTCACCCTTTAATTCAATTAGCGATACCAGTATAGTCATAAATAATATTTATTTGTTTAATTTTATTTTCAATTGCTCATTCCATAGCTTTTAAGCTAGCTAAACATTCTCCAGCTACATTACGTGCAGTTAAGAATTCAAGTTTAGTTCCACTGAAACTATAAGTTTTTAAAGTTTTTTCATCCTTCGCATCCCTAATATATACACCTGACCCATACTTTTTATATTTGTCCATGTAACTACCATCAACATAAGCAATCGGACCAGCAAGTGTATTCTTATTATCATTTACTTTTAAATATGCCTTTGCTTCGCTTAATGTAAGGAATGCTTTATATTGCGCGTTGCTTACACCTTCTACATATTTCTTTGCATCATCTCAAGTTTTAAACACCCCCACTTTATTACCAACTCTAACCGCATAGTATTTTTTTGACACAATGAATTTATTATAATTATGAGCTATGTCGCAAAACGGTGGGATATTTTGGTCCAAAACTCACTTCTTTTTAGCAAATAAAGTTCTACTAGTTTTTGTTGATTAATAATTCTCATTCCACAATGCCTTCTAATTTGT
>JAISSF010000003.1 GCA_031273215.1 Mycoplasmataceae bacterium | reverse complement strand
TTTCTTCGAGTTATAGTCCTTCCCATATAACTCAACTATATTTTTAATTTTCTATATACTATGTATATAGGTTTTTAAAAAATAACCATTTTATCCCACCGTTTTGCAACATTACTTATATAATATATAAATGGCTGAAACCAAAAATAAACTAATAATTGACGAGGAAGAAGTAAACACTGACGAAGACGATATCATTGTGCCTGCTGATACGGAAGATGATGATTTTGAGGATGATGAGGATGATGATTCTGAGAACGACGAAGATGATGTTTATATAAAAATAAGTAATGTTGAAACAAAAAGAAAAAATGAACCACAAACTGAATTTTATATCAAAGGAACTACACCTATAAATGGAGGAAGTTCATATCTAACTCCTTATAAATTTGTTTTTAAAAAAGGAAGTCTCCACCACGCTCATGTTTCAAAAAATCAATTTGGAAAAGAAGGGTGTGATGCTGATGCCGAATATGAGTTAGGAAATTATATTAATAATTTTCTGAAAGAAACTTATGGAACAAAAGCAAATAAAAATTTTAATTTAGATAATCTTAAAATGGTTATGGACGATGAAAATGGAGATATTACAGCAGAAGGCGTGTTAGAACATTCTAAATAATTACCCATTTCCCTAGCTAAACCCACCTCACCTAAAAATAATATATAATATTACAGAGTGATTATTCTACTCAAGAATGTTCTTTGAAATTTTATAATCAACAATCTTTCTGTTCCGCTATACGTTCATAATTATTACTGTTAGTAAGTTATGGGTAGTATAGCTGAAAGAAAAATCAAACCAAAATAAAAGATTAAAACCAAGATAACAAAAATTGATTCTAATCAATAAGTTACAAAGGGCTTAAGGTGGATGCCTTGGGACTAGATGGCTAAGAAGGACGTGCAAATCTGCGATATGCTATGGGTAGGTGATAAGAACCGATGATCCATAGATCTCCGAATGAGGAAACTCAATTAGTAGAGATACTAATTATTATTAACTGAATTCATAGGTTAATAAAGACATACCCGCTGAAGTGAATCATCTCAGTAAGCGGAGGAAAAGAAAACAAAGTGATTCCGTCAGTAGTGCGAGCGAACGCGGAAGAGGACAAACCAGATTCGTCTGGGGTTATAGGACTACGATATGGACTTAGATTGTATAGTAGAAACTGTTGGGAAGCAGTGCAATATAGTGTGACAGCCACGTATACGAAATACAATTTATACCTAGTAGTATCCTGAGTAGGACGGGACACTAGAAATCCTGTTTGAAGTCGGGGCGACCATGCTCCAATCCTAAATACAAACTAGTCACCGATAGAGAATAGTACAGTGATGGAACGGTGAAAAGAACCCAGAGATGGGAGTGAAATAGATACTGAAACCATAAGCCTACAACGAGTTAGAGCACATTAATGTGTGATAGCGTGCGTTTTGAAGTATGAGTCGGAGAGTTGTGTGGTACATGCAAGCTTAAGTAGTAGATATGGAGGCGTAGGGAAACCGAGTGTTAAGAGCGCGATAGTATGTGCTAACAGACCCGAAACGGGGTGATCTAGTCATGGGCAGGTTGAAGGTCGGGTAAAACCGGCTGGAGGACCGAACCCACTTTCGTTGAAATGCCAGGGGATGACCTGTGACTAGGGGAGAAATTCCAATCGAACTCCGTGATGGCCGGTTCTCATCGATATAGCTTTAAGGCTAGCGTCTAGTGTTTATATATGGTGGTAAAGCTCTGATTGACTGATGGCGCCACCTCGGCGTACTGATTTCAATTAAACTGGGAATACCATATAACAAGCTAGGCAGTCAGACTGTGGGGGATAAGCTTCATAGTCGTGAGGAAAAGAGTCCAGATCATTATTTAAGGTCCCTAATTTATGCTAAGTGGAAAAGGATGTTGGATTTCTTAAACACCAAGGATGTTGGCTTAGAAGCAGCCATCGTTTAAAGAGTGCGTAACAGCTCACTTGTCGAGAGATCCTGCGCCGAAGATTCAACGGGGCTCAAGCATAAAACCGAAAATATGGATTGTATAAATTCACTGAATTTATACAGTGGTAGATGAGCGTTGTATACTGCGATGAAGGTAGACCGTGAGGACTGCTGGAGTGTATACAAGTGAGAATTCCGATGTGAGTAACGATTGAATGTGAGAATCATTTAAGCCTATTGAACAAGGTTTCCAGGACTAGGGTCGTCCTTCCTGGGTTAGTCAGAACCTAAGATGAGGCCGAGAGGCGTAGTCGATGGATGAAATGTTAATATTCATTTACTTGGTATATTGGTGATGGAGTGACGGAGAAGGTTACCACAGGCCCATTAACGGATTTGGGTGAAAGTACAAAGTCTTAAGAGTTGGCAAATCCGCTCTTTTTAAGGACAATGTACGAGACGCACGAAAACTTCGGTAAGTAGTATAAGCTGTGTATATCACGCTTCCAAGAAAAACTTCTAAACATTTAACAATATATCAATCTGTACCGAGAACGAACACACGTGTTCAAGATGAAAATTCTAAGGCTAGCGAGTTAACTATTGTCAAGGAACTCTGCAAATTGACCCCGTAAGTTAGCGATAAGGGGAACTCATAGTAATATGAGTCACAGAAAATAGCGAGAAGGGACTGTTTATCAAAAACACAGCTTTATGCCAAGTCGTAAGACGATGTATATGAGGCGACACCTGCCCAGTGCTGGAAGGTTAAGGAAGCGAGTGCAAGCTTGTAACCGAAGCCCCAGTGAACGGCGGCCGTAACTATAACGGTCCTAAGGTAGCAAAATTCCTTGTCGGGTAAATTCCGTCCCGCTTGAAAGGTGTAACCATTTCTTGACTGTCTCGACAATAGACTCGGTGAAATCCTGGTAGGGGTGAAGACGCCCCTTTGGCGTGGTGGGACGGAAAGACCCCATGAAGCTTTACTGTAACTTAGCATTGTTTAGTTAATTGATATTTAAAGCATAGGTAGGAGACTTTGAAGGTGAGACGCTAGTTTCACTGGAGTCAACAAGTGTAATACTACCATTATTAATTGACTAAACTCACCAGCCGGTGTCATCCACCGGGGGAACAGTGTTAGGCGGACAGTTTGACTGGGGCGGTCGCCTCCCAAAATGTAACGGAGGCGCGCAAAGGTACATTCAGTATGGTTGGAAATCATACAGCGAGCGTAATGGTATAAAGTGTGCTTGACTGCGAGACTTACACGTCGAGCAGGTAAGAAATTAGGTCATAGTGATCTGGTGGTTCCGAATGGAAGGGCCATCACTCATCGGATAAAAGTTACTCTGGGGATAACAGGCTGATACTGTCCAAGAGTTCATATCGACGACAGTGTTTGGCACCTCGATGTCGACTCATCTCATCCTGGGGCTGTAGCAGGTCCCAAGGGTTCGGCTGTTCGCCGATTAAAGAGATACGTGAGTTGGGTTCAAACCGTTGTGAAACAGGTTGGTCCCTATCTGCCATGCCCGAAGAAAGATTGCGAAGAGTTGCTCCTAGTACGAGAGGATCGGAGTGAAGTTACCTCTAATGTTCCAATTGTCACGCCAGTGGCACCGTTGGGTAGTTACGTAGCGAACGGATAAGCGCTGAAAGCATATAAGTGCGAAGCCTCCTTCAAGATAAATCTTTCCTGCCCGCAAGGGCAATAAGAATCGTCATAGACCATGACGTTGATAGGATACATGTGTAAGTACTGTGAAGTATTTAGCTGAGTATTACTAATAATTCGAAAGACTTATGATTAGACAAATTAATTTTTGTTTGTTTTAATCCTAATTCTCGGAAACATATTTTAAACTATAGAAAGCATTGTTGATTATAAAATTACAAAAAACTTCTTGAGTAGAGTAATCTACTCATAAACGTTAGCGGTGCTCATACTAATGGTGGATATACCTGTTCCCATCCCGAACACAGAAGTCAAGTATCATTAGGCCGAAGGTAGCAAAAGCAAGAATAGGTTGTGCCGATGACTATATAAAGAACCTGGAGTAACATCTGGGTTCTTTTTTTTCGTCTATGGAATATTATTTTAATCTTAAACAATAAAAAATAAATAGTAAAAACCTTATCGTATAATATGATTATGAATTCTTTTTTTGCTAAAGGACATTTCATTAAATATAATGTTACATTAAATCCACATGATCCAATTCAGTGAATTTACAATTTTAAATTTATTCTTAACCCTATTAACGGTTTATGAAAACGTAAAGCTGAAGAAGATATTAAAACTATTGAAAATGAATTATTAGAAGATTTTAAGAGAATTATAAAAAGATTTTTTGAAGAAATTGGCGACAATATTGAAAATTTTGAAAAGAAAATAAAAATTAGTGTGAATAATATTGTCTATCATCAAGATGCACAAGTTAGTATTACGTATAAGGTTTTTCAGTTAAAAAAAACTAAAGAATAAGCTATTTTTTTGTTTCTTTCAGTATACATTTGGTATACATTTGGTATATAATTATATTATGTTGAAGCAAATATTACATCTACTTAAGACAAATAAAGAATTCTATAACAGTGTTCGTGAAGATTTTACTTACCACTCTTCTGTTATTGAAGGTTCAACTGTTACAAGAGAACAACACCATGAATTAGCTAGTGCTAATGATGCAACGGTAAAAGATGTAATTAATAATCAAGCAAGTAATAAAGAAGATGCAATAGAAAACTTAAACTGTTTAAAGCTATTTGATTATGTTTTTGATAATATAGATGAACCTTTATCACATAATGAGATATGCAAATACCAATTATTATTAAAGAAAAATACTAGTTTTGCTAAGAATGTACCTCAAGAAACTGGTAAATACCGTACAAGCGATGTTAAAGTAGGAAATCACTATCCTCCACCAAACTATAAAGTACATGAACTGATGGACAATTTAATCAAAAACTTTCAATTACGTAAAATTTTATTAATTGATGATATTGCACAATTCCATATTGAATTTGAAAGAATCCACCCTTTTAGAGATGGAAATGGTAGAATTGGAAGAATGATTGCTTTCAAACAATGTTTAAGCAATAATGTTATTCCTTTTATTGTTAATCAAGAAACAAGAAAAACATATATTAATAGTCTGGAATACTTCCAACATAATAATGATTATTCAATATTAACTAAATATTTCTTAGAACAACAAAAAACATTCTTAATGAAATATGATGAATATCTACATCCTCATAAAGAATTATCTAGTAATGAATCTAAGGTGATAGAATACTTAAGAAGCAATAAATATGCTAATCGTAGTGAATTAGAGTCTATATTAGGTTTAAAAATAGCCGCTACTAAGAATCTATTAAGTAAAATGGTTAAGAACAAACTAATTAAGATAGTTGGTGGAAGTAAGAATAGTAAATATAGTGTTGTTAATTAATAAAAACGTAGGATTATTTTTTAATATTTTTTCTTATATCTTCGTAAATTGAATATATTTTTACCGTTTCAACTGATTTGCCTTCCTCTTCTAAGACGTCGGCATACAGTATTAATGTTCCTTGGCAGAAAGAATAAAGCTCATCTATATTAGCAATAATATTTTTGGCTTCTTTATCAAAATATTTTATACCTTCGTGCGATAATGAATTTCTATCTTTTCTTCAACGCGCTACTATAAAATGTTTTGGCATAATATATCCTAATACTTTCAAATCTATAACAGCACCAACAAGATTGAAACCAATTTTTATTTCTCCTTCTCGTGTCTGTTTTTTTGCGTACAAACCATCTACATTAATTTTAGCTTCTTTTTCAACTAATTTACGAACCACCCTCTCAAAAGTTATGAAAAATTCTGAATATATTCCTATCAGATTTATTTTATCTTCAATTTTTAACATTTATATAATTATATACTTATATATAAGATACATATGAGTAAACTATTGCCTTATTTTAAAATAGAAAGTTTTGGAGCTGTTGATGGTAAAGGCATTAGATTAGTTATTTTTAGCCAAGGTTGCCCTTACAAATGCATCTATTGTCATAATCCTGAATCACAAACAATGAAATATGAAAAAACTATTTCAGTTAAAGAAATATTAGAGTTATATGAAAAGAATAAAAAGTACTACAAGAATGGTGGAATAACTATTAGTGGCGGAGAACCATTATTACACAAAGAATTTTGTTTAGCAATTGCTAAGGAATGTAAAAGCAAGAAAATAGATTTAGCTTTTGATACATCTGCAGCAACATTCATTAAATCAAATCTTTCTTTCTACAAATCATTAATTAAATACAAACCATATTTTTTAGTAGATATTAAAGGTTTAAATAAAGTTGATCATAAGAAAATAACAGGAGTAAGTAATACAAATGAATTAGACTTAATCAAATTCTTAGAACTAAATAAAATAAAATATACAATTAGATATGTATTATTACAAAACTATACAGATGGTGATAAACAATTAACTATGTTAAAGCAATTTATTAAACCATTAAAGTATATGGACAAAATAGATTTCTTACCATTTCATAATTATGCAAAAGATAAATATGTTTCACTAAAAAAGAAATATATCTTAAAAGATTATGAAGCATATAGTAAAACTAAATTAAACAAAATTATTAAACAGTTTAATTAAATTCTATCGTGGAACGTTCTATTAATAACATCATCTTGTTGGTTCTTAGTTAATTTAATAAAGTTAACTGCATATCCACTAACTCTAATTGTTAAATCAGGATAGTTCTCTGGATGCTTTTGTGCATCAATTAACATTTCTTTATTTAATACGTTAACATTTAGATGTTGTGCATTCTTAGAAAAGTAACCATCTAATAAATCTACTAAGTTATTTACTTTATCTTTATTAGTCTTTCCTAAACTATCAGGAGTGATTGTGAATGTATTACTAATTCCATCCATGGCATATTTAAAAGGTAATTTAGCCACCGAGTTTAATGAAGCGATTGCTCCACAACAATCTCTATGATACATTGGATTAGCTCCTGGAGCAAATGGACAACCTCTTTCTCTTCCATCGGGAGTAGAACCAGTACTATGACCATATACTACATTAGATGTGATTGTTAATATTGAAGTAGTGATTTCACTTTTTCTATATGTATCATTCTTTTTCATTTCTTGATTAATGTATTTTAATAATTCAATACCAATCTTATCTACTTTATCATCATCATTTCCATATTTAGGATAATCTCCTTTAATATTAAATCCAGCTGCAACATTGCCATTCTTTGTTTTCTTTCATACTGGAGTTACTTTAGCGTATTTGATTGCACTTAATGAATCTACAACAATACTAAATCCAGCTAAACCAGTAGCGAAGAATCTATGAATTTGAGAATCATATAAACTCATCTCTGCTGCTTCATAATAATATTTATCATGCATGTAGTGAATTACATTCAATGTATTAATATATAGTTTAGTTAATCAAGTAATATATTGTTTGAATCTACTCATAACTTCATCATAGTTTAATGGTTTAGTAACACTTAATGGTTTTAATTTTGGACCAATTTGATAAGTTGGATCTATTTCATCAACTCCCCCATTAATTGCATACAATAATGTTTTAGCTAAATTACATCTTGCACCAAAGAATTGCATTTCTTTACCAATCTTCATCGGACTAACGCAGCAAGCAATACCATAATCATCACCACGCATCGGTCTCATTAAATCGTCATTCTCATATTGGATAGAAGAATACTTAATTGAATAATCAATACAGAAGTCTTTAAAGTTCTTAGGTAACTTATTAGATCATAATACAGTCATATTAGGTTCAGGAGCAGGACCCATAGTATTTAATGTATGCAAGAAACGATAACTAGTTTTAGTAACTAATGTTTTACCATTCTCCCCCATTCCTCCAATACTTTCGGTTGCTCATACTGGATCACCACTAAATAAATCATTATAAGCAGGAGCTCTCATAAATCTTACCATTCTTAATTTCATTACAAAGTGATCAATTAACTCTTGAGCACTAGCTTCAGTTAATTTCTTTGCTTTAATATCTTTCTCAATATAAATATCAAAGAATGTGCTAACTCTTCCAATACTCATAGCGGCCCCATTTTGTTCTTTAATAGCCGCTAAATAAGCAAAGTAAGTTCATTGAATACATTCATGTGCATTACCTGCAGGTAATGAAATATCATAACCGTATGTATTAGCCATTTGTTTCATTTTAATTAATGAAGATATTTGTTCACTAATCTCTTCTCTTAATTGAATAGTTTCATTATTCATTACTCCAACTAAATTTTCTTTATCTTTTCTTTTCTCATTAATTAAATAATCTATGCCATATAAAGCGACCCTACGGTAATCACCAATAATTCTACCCCTTCCATAGTTATCAGGTAAACCAGTAATTACATGTGTATGACGGGCTTTACGCATTTCTTCTGTATAAGCATCAAATACACCTTGGTTATGTGTTTTACGATATTTTAAAAAGATCTCATCTACTTTTTCATCAGTAGGGATGTTATAAGCTTGAGCGGCAGCGACTGCTGTTCTAATTCCACCAATAGGCATATAAGCTCTCACTAATGGTTGTTCTGTTTGTATTCCAACAATCTTTTCTAATTTTTTATCTAGATATCCAGCTTTATATGCATCAATACCACTTAATCGCGTATCCATTCCAATAATACCACCATTCTCTCTTTCTAATTTAAATAAAGATTTTAATTTATTTAATAAAGTTATTGTAGTTTTAGTAGGTTTAGCTAAGAAATCTTTATTACCTAAATAAGGTGTGTAGTTCTTTTGAATAAAATCTCTAACATCAATTGTTTTAGTTCAATTACCGGCTTTGAATCCAGATCACTGTTTAAATGTTTTTTGTTCTTTAACATTGTATGTATCAATTAATTTAATTAAATCATGTCATTCATTAATAGATACACTTGGACCATGTGATGGACAAATGGTATTGATTCCTTTAATATCAAATTTTCTTAAATAATCAACATAGATTTCATTATCTAAATTAAACTTGCTAATAATAGGCACTAATTTACCAACTGATTGCACCATATCTCCACAGAATAATACATCTTTGTATAAATACATATTCATACCATAACTATGGAATTTATAGGGAGTAGATATTACTTCGAATTCTCCAATAGTAGATTTAGTTATAGGTTTAAGTATTTTTTTCAAACTAACTAACTCATGTTTTATTAACTCAGGAATTCCTGGATAACTACCACTCTTTTTAAATCAATTATCATATTCTGTTTTGCTGCAATATACCTTAGCATTTAAATGATCATATAAATACTTTAGACTACCAATATGATCATAATCACTATGTGTGATTAAGATTTGGTATATCTTATTTAAATCTATCTTAAGTTTCTTAAGTTCATTAATAATCTTTTCTCCATCTCCAGGATACGAAGCATCTATTAATGTATAACCTTTTTTATCTTTAACTAAAAAGACATGAGATTTAATAGTAGAACTAAGAGATATGATGTTAGAATCAAGCTTCATGTTTTGTAGGTAATATTATTATATTAAGGTACATTATAGACATGCGATTTGTCTATAATCAAAATTTATCGCAGAGCATAAAAAGCACATATAGTAAAATCTATCATATAGCGTTTATATGCGAAAGGTACTAAGATTTAAAGCGATATATACTCTATTTAATTATTTTATATAATATAAATATACATTACAGTATTCAATAGTTTCACAACAACATTGATGTCCGAAAGGATTTGTAAGTAAGTTTCTGTAAAAACTGAAAACATTCACATTAAATGAAGGGAAACAATTTGAAAATAATAATCGTATAAAATTTAGCACATGAGTAGATATACCGGTAGTATTAATAAAAAAAGTAGAAGACTTGGCTTTTCTATTTTAGAGAATGACAAAGAATTCTCTAAAGGAAAGAAGAGAACTTATGCTCCTGGACAACATGGAAACAGAAGAAGCAGAAACTCTCAATATAAATTACAATTAACTGAGAAACAAAAAATTGCTAGAATGTTTGATATGAACGATAGACAATTAATGCGTTTCGTTAAAATTGCCATGAAGATGTCTGGTTCTAACAGTCAAAACTTATTAAACATTCTAGAGAGTAGAATTGATAACTTAGTTTACCGTATGGGTTTTGCTCCTACGAGAAGAGCTGCAAGACAATTAGTTACTCATGGTCACGTAAGATTAAATGGTAAAAAATTATCTATTCCTTCATACATTTGTGAAGTTGGTGATGTTATTGCTATTAAAGATGTATCTAAAAACTTAACTGTAGTTAATACACATGATGCGACAATTAAACCTATCGGATTCGTTACAGTTGATTTTGCTAACAAATCAGGTACTTTCTCTAGATTACCTGAAAGAAGTGAGTTAAATCAAAACATTAAAGAAGCTTACGTTATTGAGTATTACAACAGATTATTATAATCCATGAAATATATTGGGGTTAAAGACGATCAAATCATGTTGGCCGGAATTAGCGAGCAAAGTCTTGTTAATGGTCCTGGATTAAGAAAAGTATATTTCTCTCAAGGGTGTAATCACCATTGTAAGAATTGTTTTAATCCCGAAACATGACAATTTGGTGGTGGAAAAATAATTTCTATTAAAACATTAATTAAAACATTAAAGGAAGAAAGAGGATATTTAGATGGAATTACTTTTAGTGGTGGAGATCCGGTTGAACAAGCAGATAAATTTATTCCTATTGCTAAAGCGGCTCATGGAATGGGTTTAAATATATGATCTTGAACGGGTTATACTTGAGAAGAATTAATGAACAAAGCTAAAAAAGAAAAGGTAATAAAAGAATACTTAGAAAACATCGATGTTTTAGTAGACGGAAGGTACGATTATAAACTGCACACGGAAGAATATAAATATAGAGGTAGTTCTAACCAAAGAATTATTGATGTTGTAGCTTCTTTAAAAAATAAGGAATTAGTTGTAATTACTAAGTTTAATCCGTAGCAATTGTTCAAGTTACTGGCAAACCCTTACTTTGAAGGAATTGAAGTGCTAACACTTCTGGTCATTTAGCTATATTAATTTTGTAATGTCCATTTTGTTTTCAACCAGTTAAAACGTCAGCACCTCATCCACTTGGAGTTGAAGTAAAGTTAGATAAATCTAATTCATCAATATTTTCGCATTCTGTGAATGCTTCGAGACCAATATTTGCATTCCTTTGAGGGATAGTAAGTGTTCCTGTTAAACCTGTACAATGTCAAAAAGCACCTGGACCGATATTCTCTAAGTTAATTGCATGGGATAAGTTTAATGTAGTTATTCCTTCACAATGTGTGAATGCTGTTTCGCCAATATCTTTGATGCTACTAGTGAAATCTAATCTTCCAGTTAAGCCAGAATAACCGAACGCATCCGTACCAATTGTAGTTAAACTTGTTGCTGAACTAATATCTATGCCAGATAAATTAAGGCAACCGTAAAAAGCTGCATCACTAATTTTTATTAATTTATTTGGTATTTTGATAGTACTGCTTATTTCACTTCTATAGAAGGCTTCACTACCGATGTTGGTTATCGTATTTGGCAAAGTAACAGTTCCAGAAAGACCACTTCCATTATTCGCAAATGCACTTTCTCCAATAGATGACACAGTTGCGAATGTGCCACCATCATCATCGTATACAGCTCACGGGATAATTAGGTCGCGTGCACTATATAGATTTCCAAAACCAGAATGAGCTCTAATTTCTGCCTCGTGACTTTGATGAACAATATATGTGTCTAATGTGCCTCCAAGATATCCATCTCAATTGGTTCCATCTCTCTTGCCAATTAAAATTCTTGCCTTCTTAGAAACAGCTTTTTTTGAGTTATCCTTAATTTGCAAATCAAATTCTCCAACCCCTACAGAACTACTCATGGTTACACCAAATGCACCATCACTAACGTGTAAATTACTAAATTTATCTTTATCTTTACCATATAATACCACGTTATTAGAAGAAGAACAAACTCCAGTAATACTCATAGTTAAACCATCGCCTGATACGACTGCATCAGTAGCAGCAATGTTAAATCCATCTTTTTTATCGCAACTAGTTAAATAAATTGTTGAAGCGCCAGTGGAAGCAACTGAAATTGGTAATAAAGTTAGTAATATTGCCTTTTTACTCATAACTTAATTATATTTTAAAGTGCTTCCCTTAGGATAAACGATTAAACCTTTCCCATTTTTGTGTCATAAGTCCAATAGGGGCATAAACATTTTTCATGAAGCTAATATTTCATCAGTAGTAGAAAAGATGGTTCTATTGCCTCTAATAGCATTGTAGAACACAGCTTCATAACCATCTAAGTACTTGTTATTATCTATATTAACCAATTCTTCTCCATTAAATTTATTGGGTAAACTTCCAACCGGAGAAATTAAAATATTAAATTTTTGTCCATCTTTAAAATAAATATTGATTGAGCTTTCTTTGTGATCTAATGCCTTCCCGGTTAATAATACGAATTCAGTATTCTTTCACTCGTTCATATTTGAGCTTAAAATTACTTTAGCATAAGTTTCTACATAACTCATTGTATTATTAACCTCTTCTTTATATCCTAAATATTGTCCTCTAACACAGTTGTTAATATTATTGATTTCTAATGATTGAGCACAAATACTTCTAGCTTCAAATAAATCCTTTTTGTCAATATCAATAATGGTTAATAATAGCAATTCAAATAAGTGTCCTTGGATGAAATCACACAATGCTCCTGTTTGTTCATAAAACACTCCTCGGCCTTGAATATCTAACGCTTCAGCAGCAATAACTTCTATCTTTTCAATATATTGATCATTCCAATAATTTCTTAAATTATTTTCATTATTCTTTCTAAACTCTAACAAAGCTTGTGCATTTCTTTTTGCTAAATAGTGATCAATTTTATATACTTGTTCTTCTCTATAAAATTTAGCAATAATAGATAGGAAATTGTTGGCTGAAGCATAATCCGTACCGAATGGTTTTTCTAACATTAATTTTACATTATTACCATTCAATCCAGCATTACCTAAAAATTCTACATATTGTAAAGCGGAAGTTGGAGGAACAGACAAATAAATTAATAGTTGATCTTCATTGCTTAAGTTTAATTTATTTTTAAAATCGATGTAATCTTGTAAATTATCACTTAATTTAATTCCTGAAACTTTATCACTTAAAGATATGTTTTCAATCGGTTTATTTAATGAAGTTGTAAGAATTTCATTTACATCCAAATCTCTTCTACTAACTCCATAAACATAGATATTATTTATCATATTATTACTTAATAATTTTTCTAAACTTGGAAGTAACATACGTTTAGATAAATCTCCAGTTATTCCAAATAATAAGATATATGTATTCATTGTTAAAATTATATGATAAGTAATTAATTACTTCAATTCTTTCATCATTTTATCATATACATTCTTGAATCCACCTGGAGTAGCAATAATTTTATCTCTTACTTTAAGCAATTTAGGATATAGTTGTTTGTAAGAAAATACATATTTATCTCCTTTTTGTTGTAAGAATTTAAAGTTATATGTCGAACCAACACTAATGATATTCCCGATATCTTTCACATGGTAATCAGAGATCTCAGAGATGTGCACAATACCAGTAATTGATTGTACTTTGATTAATGCATAAGTTTTCTCAATCTTGATAACCACACCAGTGTATGTTTCATTAGCTTTAAGCATACTATACTCCAGGAACGGGAGTTAAAGCAGCACGTTTCTTTTTAGCAGCTTTAATTGCTCCTCAAATAATTAAACCAATTATTAATAAGCAGATACAGAAAATGATTGCATCTCTTCTGTTAGTTTTCTTTTTATAAGCTTCAATTTCTTCGTTGGTAACGATGAATGAGTTGTAGAAGTTTTCAATACGAGCAACTCTCATGTAGCTAGTAGTAATTGTGTAGATATGGATGAATATACAAGCGAATAAACAAGCAAGAATAACCACAAATGCGATGAATCAGTCTTCTTCACCAGGAACTGGTTTTAAGATTAAAGATAATGGGTTTTGTAAGAAATCTTTAAAGTTAACTACGTCTCATCAGTGGAACTGAGAAGCACCACCAGCAGCTGTTTTGTAAGTACCAACAGCTCAAGCACCAATAATTAAACCTAAGAAAGCAGTTATGCAAAGAATATATCCTAAAGAGCAGAATCAGTTAGCGTTTAAATAAGCAACTTTCAATCTCTTATATAAAGAAACGGTATTAGAAGAAAGTGTTTTTTGATCTTTAAAGTTAATTGTCTTAGCTTCATTCTTTAAAGCTACATAACGGTTAACATTAATAAAAAACATTGGAAAGAAAATTAAAAGAGGAAGTACATAAATAACGATTAATCAATACGTATCTGGTTTACTATCTTCAATAGTAAGAAATCCAGCAGTAGCCATGCCAGCTAATAAAATGATAGCCGTAATAATTCAACCGGCTAACACTCATTTAGAGTGTTTTAATTCCTTAACATAGAAAGTAGGAAAATAAGAAGCATATGGATTGACGTTTTTCTTAGAAGGAACTTGTTGTTGTTCCTCGTGGTTAGTTTTGATGAAAATCTTCTGTGTTTCAGCTGCAGAAACTTCGATTTTCTTGCTATTAGTAGCAACACTTGTCTGATCAACAATTATTGTCTTTGTTTTATTATCCATATGTATATTATAATATTGTTATATGCAACATATGAAGAAAAAGCTAACGCTTAATAAACTATCTTACATCATTCCTACTGCAATTTTATCTACTTCTTTAATTTCTTGTGTTGCCTTAGGAACAAATGGAGAGTTTGTAGCTGATAGCGAAGATAGCCTATCCGACTCTAAACAAAAAAAATCTTCTATATCAGCTAGTAATGGAACAAATTACTTAATGACTAGTGCAACTATTTCTGCTGGTGGCATTTATCAGAGTTCAACTTCCACTTATAGTGCGAGATTGTCTCCAATTGCTGGTGGTGCTTATGGTAACACAACTATCTCTAAAGGTGCTGATACTTTAATTTTTAATAATGCTAACAGCAATCAAGGTGCTGATCAAGATGTTTATAAATTACCTGATGGGACATATATTCCAAGCATTACTATGCTTGATTTTAATAATGATAGTGGTCAAGCAATTCCTTTAAATGTTCCTGGTTACTACAACGCAACTAATAATGAAAACACACTTGAAGATATCTCGAGTATTACAATTCGTGATCTCTACCATGGAAATACTAGCGCTACTTCTCCTTTAAATCAAGTTGGTTTCTATTGTTTTAGTGGTAATGCTAGACTTTATTCTGGAAATAACTTACATGGATACTATGAACCAACTCCAGGTGCTTTTAAGGCAGAAAATGGTGAAACAATGTGAAAGAACTTGACCAATTTAACATTTGGTGAAGCAGGTGATTCAAGTAAAATTTCATTAAAAGTTATTCATGCCGGTGCTTTTAGCGATAATACAGCTATTTCTACAATCGATTTTGGAGCTGATAACCAAATTACATATCTTGACGAATTAACTCACCCATCTATCCAACAAATAAATGATTATAGCGATGATCCTGTTGGTGTTCCTAGACCAATATACGCAGATGAAGGCGGAGATTTTGTTGGTGATGTTTATCGTGGCAGAAATCCTGGTATTTTTGAAAATGCAAAAAACTTACACTCTATTGATTTGCACCAAGGCCACATGGGTGAATATGTTTTGAAATCATATTTAAAAAATATTCCAGCCAAAGCTTTTAAAGATGCTGTTAACTTAACTTCACTAAATGGTAGTTCTTCGGATGCTTTCTATTTGCCTAACTCTGTCCAAACGATCGGAGAATTGGCTTTTGATAACATGGGAACCGGGTCAAGTTTGTCGACTTTTGTTTTCCCTGAACCGGACTCTACTAACGGTGATACAGGTGTAACTCAATGTGCAAATAATATTTTTGGTGATTTAAGTGCTGTTGCTGATAACTATTTAACTGATATCTACTTCCCCGAATTAAACCCTAGCGATAGTTTGCTTAATGGATTGTTTAATTCTTTGAGCACACTAAATGTAAACCACAATATTACATTCCACATTCCATTTGATATCACGGATACTAGTGCATACCAACATGGCACATGAGACCCACAGCAATCTACGATAGGTAAAAAGTTAATTAATAATATTGGTACACGACATGCTGTATATATTGCTCCTAAATCTTATGATTTTATAACACCTAACCTAACTAAATCTTTCCCGTTTGGAGGGGTTACGACTAATCCACAATACTTTAATACATTATTTGATCCTACTAGCAGCACAAATGGTTGAAGCAACAGAAATACATATTGAACTATAAGCACAAGTCCTCATAACGCTTACTTTGCTGGTAGCGACATTAATAGCAACGTGTCGATTAACACAAGTTTTGGTTCTAACTTAAACTATGGCGATTCTACTACTAAATTTGATGAATTAAATGCAACCGGTACGGATGTTGCTAAATATGAATATGATTCTGAATTAAAACACTATGTTTGGAAATTTGCGCCTAAATTCACTGTTGTTAATAGTCTTGGAACAAACACAACTACTGATGTAACTATTACTGTTAAAAGTGCAAGCGCTAGCGTACAAACAACAAGTGCCCTAGATTCAGTTGGTTTCTGAAACATCGAGCCGGGTACAATCACATACAGTGATGGACAACAAGGAAATCACAACCCAATTGCTCAGAATATTTTAGCTGGCGGTACACCACTTCCTGCTCCTTCAATTAATTTGGTTACTACTGTTGCTTTACAAGGAAGTATGCCTGTTGGTTTAAGTATTCTTGACAAAGTTGATGTTAGATGAAACTTAAACAGCTATCAAAAGACTCCATCTGACCCGACCACTTCTCCTCCTGCTGGGTGAGATGATATGCTTAGCTTTACCTTAGCGGCTGTCGGAGGAACTACTAATGCTTTAACAATTACACCTAAATTTACCCAACCTGCAAATGATTCTCTACTAGGTATTTATAAGGTTCAATACGAAGTATTTTTCAAAGAAACTGGAGTAACTTTACAAACAAGTGATCAACTTGAATTTGACTTATGAGGAATTACTGGAATTACAATTCCAAATCAAACATATAATCAATACTTTGATGGATCTGCATCATGAGATGCATCGCATGAATATGATACTCCAATTGCAACATTCGTATATGGTAATGGATTTAAACCTGTTGGTTCTGGACAAGGTTATCCTAGTGAAACTTTTACTTCTTCAATCAATGCAGATAGCTTTGCGGATACAATATCTGGCGACCTAGAAAATTGAAACGGTGATGTTACAATGATTGGAAATACCACTACTGTTTCTCGTAGTGGTATTCCACAAAACGCTAATTACGCTGGTACACTTTCTTGAACAGCTGACTTTGTTTCAAAAGACGCTCAAATTACAGTTACGACTAATTACGCTTTCTCATGAGAGAAATATGGTGATGTAAAAATTACACCGACTGTTGATCCTGCAACTGCTGGTGCATTCTCTGTTAATGGACAAAATGATGTAAGCGTTGTTCCTATTGCTATTGGAAACCACTCTACTACAAATCCATTTGGAACATTAACTTTAGAAGGTGACGGTGTGTCTGATATAAATCCAAGCGATTGAACATTGTCAATTATTGGAGATACAACAGGTGCTTTAAAACAACATATGAGTTTTACACAAGTTACCGGTGTATCTGATACTATGAGATTAGTATTAATTTCTGATGACTGAAGCAATGTTCCTGAGGGTACTTACAATGTAAGTATTACCCTTGAAAGAAAGGTTGAACCACCTTCGCAATTCACGGTAAGCTTTGCAATGAAAATATTTAAGATTGATGCTTCGATTAATACTAATGCCTTCACTAACCCTGCTTCTATATTCCAAGATGGAACAGAAACTTTACCAGGAACTGCATTAGGTACAATCTCTTCTATGTTCCCTGTTGTTGATTCTGAAGCAGCTGTATATAACTGAAGCGTTGTTGGTGCTGGTGGTGTGCCTGCTAATTTCTTAACATTAACTCCTTCTAATGACGGAAAGAGCGCTACTGTAGCTATTGCTAATAATGCTTATCAATCTATCGGATCTAATTTCTCATTTGAATTTAAATTAACTATTACAATCGTAGATTCAGCAGCAGCACATGATACAATTAATGATGGTATCTCTTCATCTTACACAACTACTAGCGGTTATAGTTTAAATTTATTTACAACTGGTCAACCGCTTCATTTTACAAGTCAACCACATGCAAAATATTTCTGTGATGCTAGTACTAGTGGTTCATTTACTGGTGATGTATTTTCGTATAACGATGATTGAGCTAATCCTCAATTCTCTTACTTACCAAACAATATCAATCCAGTATATAAAGTGTATAATTTCTGAAAATTAAACGAAACCACTGTTGAATGAGAAAAATTACCTACCCAAAATATTTTCACGATTGATCAAAACACTGGTAATGTAACTTGAAAAAAAACATCTTCGACTGGGGCATATAAGTTTGATGTTGGTTTAGAAATTTACTTTACTGGTGGATCTACTACTAGATTGACTTATTGTACTACAAACTCTGATAATTATGACCCTAGTGCTTCGAGTACATGGATAAGTGCTGATGGATGTAATTTCGAGGTTGAATTATCAAGTGGTGAAGCACAATTCTCTACAACATATACAGAAGAAACTGCCGCTCCCTTTGGAGAATATGGTAATGCAATCATTGATGGTGGTGGAAATGTATTAGTTGTGGTTCCTGGTAACTCTTCATTTGATCCTTCTAACCCTTCCGCTAGTGACGCGTTCTTCACTCTTGAAATTACTATTCCATATGTTAGAGACTTTACTGATATAGACCTAGAAGACTGAGCAGTTAACTTCATTCCCGTAGATACTTCTGTCGGTGTATTTGACGATGGACAATTTGACATTCAAAAAACTAACTATGTTAAACCTTCCGAAACACAAGCGGGTCATATGACAGTAGAAATTAGATATGACTTCTCTTCTTATACATCTGGTTTCTTCAATAGAGAATTTGACTACATTGTAACATTGGACGCAAAAGCTGAAGACGGTAACTACACAAGAATGTATACTTCTAGTGAAATAAGACAATTCGTTTCCAAACCAACTGACTTATCAGCTAGCTTCAACTATAACGGAAAAATTTTAAATAATGGTGACAAGATTAAAATTGCCGATTCTTCAACTCACCAAATCGTTCCAACATTTACAGCCGATTCTGACCCGGACTTCTACCAAATTTCTCCACTAGGTAATGAATGAGCAGAATTCCTTAACCAATTATATTTAGATATCGATGTCTCATATAATGGTAAGATAATCGAATTACCAGATGACATTAATATTTCTTTCGAAACCAACCCAGCAAGTGTAAACTACGGTAATTTATATATTACAGTTGATAAGAGCATGTTGAGCAAAGAATATTATGGCTTATACGCTATAAACATTACATTCGATTGATTCGATGTTAATAGCACTGGTCAACCATTAAACTTATCATTTGGATTTGTCCTTGATTTAGAGAAACCTAAACCAAATCACACTGGTGAAATTGTTGGTATAGTTATTGGAGCTATCGCTGGTGTAGCTGGTGTAGGAATTGGAGCTAAAATTTTAGCCAATAAAGCTCGTGCTAGAAAATTATTAAGAGAAGATAGAGAAGATGAAAAAGAAGATGGAAAGGAGGAAGTAAAACTGACTAAGTCGAGTAAGTCTGGATTCTAATTATGGATATTAAATTTTCTCATCTAACAAATATTAAAACTGAACGTAAGATAGTTCATATCTTATTAATCGCTGCTTTTGCTTTTGCCTTCATATGTTTCATTACTATTACATGAACTGGTCTATGATTATATGCTCCCACAGTTATAACGCACACTCCTAACTTAGATTTATCAGGTAAACGTATGGGTTTATATGAATTTGATAGTCACAATAACTGAAGATTGGCTTGATATGGGTGAACATTATTATCTTTCCTTATCATTGGACTAGCTCTATTGGGTGCTGCTTTAATGCTTGAACACACTTGAAAGTTTAAACTCGCTAAGCACCAATTAACTTACTTTAATGTATACCCTATTTTCGGATTTGTTGTACTTTTTGCTATTTTAATGTTCTGCTCTGTACCCCATACTGAAATTATTACCCCAGCTGGCGGTGGATCTTATATTGGTTGAAAAAATTGATTCTCTTACTACCACTTAACAGTGATTAGTTCTAGTGAATTTCAATACCACGACTTCTTCACACCATTCGGATGAACTACTTTAATCTTGGCTGTATTCTTATTATTCTACCAAATTAAAGTTAGTGCTGCTTTGATTTGAGAAATTAAAAATAAATGAGGTGATAACATGCATGTTGATAAATTCAATTTTGAAAATGTTAGAGATACGCAAAAAACATATAAATCTTTATTCTTTAACAAAAAGAAATTAGCATTCAAACTTACTTGAATTGATATGATTTTGACTACATGTATTACAATAATACTTATTGTTATTGCTACAACAGTTCCTGCAATTACAAGACAATTTGATGCATTAAATTCAAAATTAATTCCCGCTTTATTTCTGCCACTAGTTTGATTATTCTATATGCTAATTAGTGCTGGGGTGTTAGTTTACTTACACTATACAACTAAAGACGATAGCAAACAACACTGATTTGATATTATTACAATTATCCTAGGCGGTACACTTACTAGTGTTGGTGGGATAATTTTATTAACAGACTGATGATATGAATATAAACATATGGCTAAAAAAGAATTAATTGAAATAAAGAAATAATTAAATCTTTAGATTTTCTAATAATTTAGTTTGTTCATCTGCAATTAATGCGTCAATGATTTCATCTAAATATCCTTGCATAATGTAATCCAATTTATTTAAGCTCAAACCTATACGGTGATCTGTTACTCTGTTTTGTGGATAGTTATATGTTCTAATCTTTTCACTTCTATCTCCAGTCCCTACTTGTTCTCTCTTCATATTATCTATTAGGTCGTGTCTATCCTTTTCTGCTTTTTCTCAAATCTTAGATAACAATAATTTCATTGCTTGTGCCCTATTTTCTATTTGGCTACGTTCACTATCACAAGCAGCAACAATACCTGTAGGTAAGTGAGTTAATCTAACAGCACTTTCTGTTCTATTAACGTGCTGTCCTCCAGCACCGCCAGCACGGTAAACATCTACTCTGATTTCTTCTGGTTTAATTTTGATATCTACTTCATCTAACTCAGGCATAACAGCTACAGTAATGGTAGAAGTGTGTACTCTTCCTTTTGATTCTGTTGCAGGAATTCTTTGCACACGATGAACTCCTGATTCAAATTTCATTTTACTATACACATCAGTACCAACAACATTGAAAAAAACATAATCATATCCAAAAGCTGAAACCGATAAATCAATCACTCTTACTTTTCAACCCATACGTTCACAATATACTTTGTATGTTGAGAATAAATCTGATGTAAAGATACCGCTTTCATCACCTCCAGCAGCTGGTCTCATTTCTACAATAATATTCTTATCATCATATGGATCAACTGGTAATAACATAATCTTTAGTTCTTCTTCATATTGAGGAATCTTTTGTTTTAGGTCTTCTAACTCCATTTGAGCCATTTCTATCATGTCTTTATTAGTTTCCTTACTCAATATCTCTTCCGTGCTATTTCCATCATCTATCGCCTTTTTGTATTGCAAGAACTTATCTTTAATGACACCTATTCTCTTTAATTGTTTATTAATCTCAGTTACTTTATTTACAGGAATAGTTGGGTCTTCTAACTCTTTAATAAAGCTGTCATACTTGTCAGCCATTCTTTCTAAAGATTCATATAGTCTAATATTGTATTTCATTTATAAAATAAAATCTAAAAGGGTTACTTTTTAAATTTCTTAGCTAACTTCTCAGCCTTACCTTTTATCTTTTGCTCAACGTTACCACCAATATACACAGGGTGACAGTGAGAACATACATCTAAAGATACTTCACTATTTTTGTTAGTTGATTCAATTTCAAAACTAGCTCCACAAGTAGAACACGTAAATTTAACTAACTGAGTTTTTGGATGAAGTTCTTTATTCATACTTATATTATAAAAAAAAATATAAGTCTGGTGATTAAAAATTATTATATAATAATAATAAACTTGTAAAGGAGATGAAATTACCATCAAAAAAAAAAAAAAAATAACCAATAAAACATTAATTGGTGTTTGTTGCGGTATTGTTGGGTTAAGTGCCGGAATTGGTACTGGATGTTATATTTACTACGCAGTGAATAATGCTCCAATAGATAGTGCTGCTATGATTTCACTTAATGAAAACGATGAATTAGATTTTGAACAATTCTCAAAAATTAATTTTACCATAAACTATCATGGTTCTGAAAATCACGTCCATGATTTAAGATTTAATTTGCACACAAAAGATGGATATCCACTTAATGACTATTTAAAAGTTGTAATTGATGGGCAGAACTCCTCAGTGATCAACGCACACATTGAAGTTGTTAAAGAACCGAGCGAAATGACTGATGAAACTGTTGTTATTATTGAAACATATAACGTTAAACAATCTAGCAAAATTTTAGATATGCAATCCTTTACTTTATCTGGCCACCCTCAAGTTGTAGCAATACCCGATGAAGATTATGACATTGAAAGCGAAGTTAATGGAGTACACTTAAAGGGGGTTAAAGAAGGGCTAGATCTTGAAGAGTATAACGCTATGATCATTCCGGAAAATGTTCAATATATCGATGATTATGCTTTTGTTAATCAAGGTGGAGAATTCGTTTATATACCCACAATCCCTTCAAATATTCAAAGATTAATAATCAATGGTAATTGTGCAGTTGGGTTTCGTGCTTTTTTAGGACAATCTTTTAACGACATTATCCTGAACGGCGAAATAAGTCTATCACCATCATGTTTTAGTAGAGGATTCGGACCGGCCGCATTTACATACAATAGTTTTGTTCCCGAAAACACACGTATTTATATTGGTCCTGATGTTTCTAATATTTTTTCGGCAGCTTATATGAGTGTTGAATTAATTTTAGCAGCTGAACCCGTTATTCTTGATAATTCACGATATCCTTCTTTTTCTAGTGTTATTTCCGATGTTGAAAGTATCAATGTTGCCAAAGAAAATCCATATTATGAATTAGTAAATACGTATGGATTTGGACATAAAGTCATCGGCACGGTGTTATTGCCTAAAGGAAATCACCTACTAGAAACAGATGGTGCAGTTTATCCAGTTGGAGATATCATGAGTGGGTGCGTTGATGTTGAAGATTGAGGAACTCCAAAGCATACATTTAATTTTCCATTAATGAATCATTGGGGATGCAAAGCATTAAATTTAGGGGTTGGTGTTGCTAATGGATTTGCTTTTGGAGACTGTTACCTTGATTACGATTTAGTAACTGGTGGCACTACCGTGTATATGCCTAACTATGCTTTCAGGGGCGCATTTTCCTATGCGTCTGGATTATCTTTAGTCTGTGTCACAGAAAGAAAAGGTTTTATTGAAGCGTGTACGACGATGGGTTTAATTGATTATGATACGGTTAGTGCTTCACAATATAATGCTGGTTCTATTGTAGAAAATGTAATGGTTGGTGCTAATAGTGCAAACAGAGGTGCTATTGCAAATGAATATGTAGATGAAGTAATGGAATATGTATTAATTTTTATTCATGACAACGATATTATTATGCCATTCTTTACTTTAAGTCCATTTTATCAATCTAAAGGAGCTTATTACTACCGTAGTTCTAGCCACGCAACCAATCATTCGGATTACATACAAAATGCTCATGATTTAGATCATAACCCGATACAATTTTAGGTGCTGCTTTTTTCATTTTATGCTGTTACTAGCAAAAAAATGATTTTTATGAACCTTAAAATGTAGAGTTATAATTTCTATATGTCTAAAATAAACTGGTTTCCAGGCCACATGGCTCGTGCCACAAATGATATTAAAGATACCAAACCTTTAGATCTAATAATCGAGGTAATAGATGCCAGAGCAATTAATACATCGAGAAACAGTGATTTAATTAAACTTATTAATAAACCTAAAATGACCGTTGCTCTTAAAGAAGATTTAGCTGATGCTAAAAGTTTAAACATTCCTGATGATGTTATGGTGCTGTCTATTAAAGACGGAGATGCTAAAGAACAAATACTATATCAATTAAATAAATTCTTTGCTGATAAGATAGATAAACTTAAAACTAAAGGTTTATTAGTCCCTCAATTCTATATGTTAGTATTAGGTTTACCTAATGTAGGTAAATCTAGTTTAATTAATGCTTGTAGTGAATATGGTAGTAGAGCTATTGTACAAAATAAACCAGGAGTTACAAAAAGAAAACAACTAATTAAGATTAGTGATAACTTCTTTTTATACGATACACCAGGTATTATGGTTAAGAAAGTAGATACTGATGAACAAGGGTATATTTTATCTTTACTTAATGTAATTAAAAAAGATGTTATTCCCTTAGAAGATACATGTGAATGAGCTTATAACTTCTTTATGTTAAAATATAGAGAACAATTTGTTTCTTATTTTAAAATTCCGACACATGTTTCTTTTAGTGATTTCATTGATTTCTTATGTAGAAGATTTAACTTCTATAAAATGGAAAACTTATATGATAAAGAAAGGGGTATGGATTATTTTTTAAATCTAATTAAAGATGGTAAGATTTGTAGAGTAAATTATGAAAAAAACTAAAGAGAAAGTTAACCTATATGAATTAGATAACCAATACTATAGTCAAGGGTATAAAACTATTGGAGGAATTGATGAAGTTGGTAGAGGTTGTTGAGCTGGGCCATTAGTAGTTGGTTTAGTTATCTTTCCCAGAGAATATATCAATAATGAAATTAATGATAGTAAGAAATTAAGTAAATTAAAAAGAGATAAGTTATATGAAGAAATAAAACAAAATGCAATTGTTGCTGATACTATCTTTATTTCTTCATCCCAAGTAGATTTAGAAAACAATATAAAAACATCTACCAAAAATGCGATGATGATTTTAGCAGATAAATATAAAAACAGAGCTGATGCTTTTTTAATTGATGGAGAAAAACTAGTATCTAAAGATATTAAGTATGATACATATATTAAAGGTGATTCTAAATCAATGTGTATTGCTGCTGCTAGTATTATTGCTAAAGTAGAAAGAGATCGTTATATGGAACAATTAGCTAAAGACTATCCTCAATATGGTTTTGATAAACATAAAGGATATGGAACTGAATTGCATAAGAATGCAATTATTAAACATGGTACCATTGCTAATCAACATAGATTTTCTTATGAACCAATTAAAAATTTAAGTAAGAAAAAGTAGGGAATAAAACGGGAAAATATAGAGAAAAAATATGCAATGCAGCTCTATAATATATGTATGAGAAAGATAGAATTTAAAGAATTTGGCTTGAGAGAAAACGCAACTGGTTCATTTGTTATAGTTAATAAAATTGATGATGGCAAACCAGAAGAAGTAACTGTTACACCTGATACAGATCCTATAAAACCAGATAAAAGAGGCGAAAGAAAAACTAAAAATGTTAAAAAGACAAAGCAACATTCTACGAGAGATTTATTAATAGGTTTTATAAAAGATACAAATGATAGATTTGAGAATAATAGAGAATTATTAGTTAATTTTATACAAGCAACTAATAAAAAATTTGAGAATATTGAAGGTATATTAAAACGCAATAACTTGAAATAGGTTATATTAGTGTTTCGTAAATTTTCGCATTTTTTACCAAACACAACAATTTTGATGGTAAATTATATTATTTGTTTTAGTAATCTATTTAGTTCAATAGCATACTCTAGTGGTAGTTCATCACTAAATGGTTGAATGAATCCTAATGATAATAGTTGTTGTGCTTCTTTTTTGTCAATGCCTTTAGTATTTATATAGAACTCTAATTCTTTATCAATATCGCTTACTTTAGCTTCATGTTTAATAAATGATGTGTTATTACCAATAATCTCTGCAGGAATAGTATCAGATGAAGAGATATTATCTAATATTAATGTATCACACTTAACTTCACTATAACTATTACTTGCTTGTTTCTTAATATCTACCAATCCTCTGTAATTACTTACTCCCCCATTAATACATATAGATTTAGCAATAATATTACTTCTTGTATTCTTTCCCATATGAATCATCTTTGCTCCAGTATCCATAACCATATCTTTACCACTAGCAGCAATAGATATACATTTAGCTACACTATTATCCCCTTTTAATATAGTAGCAGGATATTTCATATTTAATCCAGAACCAATATTGCCATCAATCCACTCCATATATGCATTCTTACCTAATATCGCTCTTTTAGTAACTAAGTTTAATACATTACTACTTCAGTTTTGAATAGTAGTATATTTAAACTTAGCATTATCTTTAACAAATACTTCTACCACAGCAGCATGTAAATTGTTTTTATCATAGATTGGCGCAGTGCATCCTTCTAAATAGTGTGCTTCAGCTCCTTCATCAATAATAATTAATGTTCTTTCAAATTGTCCTACCGATTTAGTATTAATTCTAAAGTATGCTTGTAACGGTTTATCTACTTTTACTCCTTTAGGTACATATAGAAAACTACCACCTGATCATACAGCAGTATTTAATGCGGCATATTTATTATCTGTATAGGGTATTAATTTATTAAAATATTGTTTAATAATATCAAAGTGTTTATTAAATCCTTCTTCTATACTACAAAATATTACTTTCTTATCTTTTAATTCCTTTTCAATATTATGATAGAAAGATTGCGAATCATATTGTTCATTAACTCCACTTAATATTTTAGCTTCCTCTTTAGGTATATTTAATTTATTAAATGTATCCTTAATTTTCTTAGGGATTTCACTTCATTTAGTTTCACTAATTTCGGGAGATGAATAATATATATAGTCATTAAAATTAATGAACTCTAAATCTGGGCCTCATTTAGGATTAGATAATTTAGTAAATGCTTTATATGCCTCTAATCTCAATTGTTTAACATAATCACAATCTTGTTTTAGTTCTGATATTTGTTTAATAATTTTAGTGCTTAAACCTTTAGTAACACTAACTTTATTTTTATAGTTTGTACTAAAACCATATTTATAAGCCATACTCAAATTATATTTTTATACCACATTGGGGGGGGTTTATATATAATATAAATATTATGAAGCACAATACCCCCCCCCAAGAGTTCAAGAAGACACACTAAGAAAGCTTTACTTTTAGGATTATTACTTCCTATCGCTGGTTTAGGTGTAGTTGGTGGAACTACAGTTGGGGTTTTATACGGGATTGGTGTAATCGGTGTAGATAAAATAAATATTAAGACAGTGTTCAATGTTCAAGGTGATACATTAAATATGAATGTCGAAGGTGCACCATATACAGGACCAACTGATAAGGTTTCGATTCAACAATATATGTTTTCTTTCCTAAACAGCATCGCTTTGCAAAGTCAACATCAGGATGTTATGAATGACATCATTGTACCTGAATTAACGAATCCTGCAGTATCTGGGTATAACTCAGTTATTGTTACAACAAAATCTGGGAGCCGTGGTTACGAAGGTTCATTTACGTTGGGACTATATATTACAGTTGCACCAGCTAGAACATTGTCTCAAGACTTAAATGCTACTGATTTTAACGTGCCAACTAATTCAAATTTATTAAGTTATAGAAATCAAGAACACGCTACAATTACAATGAGTGATGCTTGATCTATTATTCACATTGTAGATCCTAACTTACAACTAAATAGTGTACAATTGGGGTATGGAGTAGAAGGAGCAACTTATTGAACTGGAAGCATAGGTGTGGATAATAATGCTTCGCTTACTAACCTATGAAGCAATGAACAAGACCATTATAACCTATATGTTAAACCGGTTGCTGGTGGAGTTTACGCGGGACAAAGCCCAATTGCTATCACTCTTGAATTATTCCGTCCGCAATTATCCAATGCAGGTAACTGACCTACATCAAGAGCTTACTCATATATAGTTGCTCCAACCAATACTCAAGTTGAAACATCTTTCTATGAAGAAAATAATAATAAATCATGATGAACGAATTCATTTGGTTGAATCGGTGGGGCTTCTCATTATGATAATTGATCATTCTACCTTAATAGTGGTGCCGCATACTTAGGATTTAGCGGAACACCTTACTACGCTTCTGTTACTAATGCTGGCTTAGTAGCTGGTTATAACTGAACATACTCTTCTACTCAACAAGTAAGTTTATCGACAACAATGGACAACATTCAATCAGTTAGTGATATACAATTTAACGCTCCGCCTTCTGGAATTGGTGATGTTATGACATGATTACACAATATTAACACTGGCTTTGATGCTTTATATTGAGGACAAATTAATGCAGTAATTAATAATACTACAGCAACAAATGGTACAATTGTATTATCTCCAGTTGCCGGTTCAATAAACTATACGCAAGGTACTAGTAAAACAATTAATTGAACTTCTCTAACTTAATTTAAGATTATGACAGGAAAAGCAAAGAAACATATTACTAGAATATTGGGGGGGGTGTGCTGTTGTTAGTGCTCCACTAACTTGCAGCGCTCTACCTGATATCTCCATTACTGATGTAAATGAACCTAAAACTTATAGTAGTCATACCGTAGGTTCGATTGATATTGCTTCCGCAGATGTATTTGAAAGTGCTAATTTAAATTATGGTACAACTGTTTTAACTACCGCTCCAACACCTTCAGATATTCTTAGCTTCTTAGGTGGTATCGTAGCTAATAATGGTGCTGATACTATTTCTGTTTTAAATGACCTAGTCATTCCATCATACGCTTCAAGCACAACTAATATCGATATTACCGTTAAAGAAACGTCTCGTGTTTTCTGTGGTACTGTTAATGTTGCTTGAACACTTGCTACTGCTACTGATTTATCAACTGTGATTAATACTACACAATTATCGACTGATGATGATAATCCGTTCCCTACCGCTCCTACTAAACTAGAAGTTTTATTAAGACTTAAACAAAAAAATCCAGGTATTGATTTGAATCAAATTGATGTTAACGTTTCTCAAAGTGAGTGAGATCCTACTCATGTATTAAATACCGGTTCCGATTATAGTGGTTCATACAAAGTATCTATACCCCTGCTTCTGGTTCAACTGTTTATACTGGCAATGTTCCTGTTTTTTATATTGTACAAAGAGTGAATTTAGCAACAATTAATCTTCCGGATTCTATTATTTTGGGTACAGCATCGTCAGCTGCTACGGATGCTTACAATGCACTGGTAAGAGTTGGGATTGACGATCCACATACAATTCTTAACTACTCTTACGCATACACTCGTGGTAGTGATTATAAATTTACTATACAATCAAAACAAAGTCCGAATTATTATGGTTCTTTTACCGTTGAATATACTATACCTACTAATTCTTTCGTTGTACCCTATACTGTATTAAATAACGATCAAAGCGGTGAATGATCCGGCTGAACAAGTGGAGGAATGAGGTTTTCTGAAATAGATCCTATTCATCACTTCGTTGAATGTTACGATACGGGAAGGAATGTATCAGCAGCCCTTGAAGGGGTGGATGTAGTAATTGGTTCTACAATTACATATCTAAGTATTACGTATACCGTGAAGGGGCTTGGAAATTGCTATAGTGCTGACCGAGGAGCGTTGGGATTTATGGGGAGTAGCACCAAATTTATTACCGGCACTATTACCCTTCCTTCTACCATTGAGTACCTGGGTAGGAATTGTTTCCGTAATCAAATTTTTACTACAGGTATCATATTGGGTGGGAATGAAAGAATGATAGGTGAGTGTCCGTTTGCTGGATGCAATAGTGTTGCGTCTTTGGATTTGCCTGAGAGTGCGAAAACAATAAGATACGCTGCTTTCTGCGCTACGACTGATTATCCGGATGTACCATCATCTAGTTTAACTACCATATGATTACGCTCTAATACATTTATTCCTGCCACAGAGTATGTTGGTGGTGGTGGTGATATACTTTTCCAAGATGCGGACCATTTTAGTAAAAATGGTAAACAACCAAAAGATGGAATAATATACGTACCATCAAGTTTACTTTCTCGTTATAGAAATGATCCAGGTTGAAGTAGCAAACTGTATGATCCTGACAACATGTTCCAACCAATTCTTTAATTAAAACAAACTAAGCGATACTTACATTAACTCTATAATTATTTTATGACAAGTTTGAAAAAGTATTTTCCTTGATTTATAAATAATAAAGGTTGAGTATATTTAGATTCAAGTGCCACAGCACTTAAACCTAAATGTGTTGTTGATACAGTAAGCGAATACTATACAAAGTATAACACTAATCCACATAATACAGATTCACCAATAGCTAATGAATTAAAGAAGAAATTAGCTAATGTAAGAATTAGCTGTGCTAAATTCTTTAATGCAGAAACTAATGAGATTGTATTCACTAGTGGCGCTACAGAAAGCATGAACATCATTACTACCAATATCATAGCTACCCTAAAGAAGGAGGATGAAGTAGTAGTTAGTTATGGAGAGCACTCATCTAACTTGTTACCTTGAATGCAAAGTGAGAGTAAGGGAGTTAAGTTGGTTTTTGCTAAAGATGAAAACAACTTCCCTACAACAAATGCATTTGTTAAAGCTATAACTGGGAAAACAAAAGTAATCAGCTTCGCTAGTTCCGGGAATTTAGTGGGACAAACTATAGACATTGCTAAAATTGTTAAAGCAGCAAGAAAAGTAAATAAGGATATTATTGTGATAATAGATGCTACCCAATTTGTACCAGCACAAAAATTAGACTTTAAAAAACTAGATATTGACTTCTTTGTATGTTCTGCTCATAAGATGTGTGGGCCTAGTGGTGTAGGAGTATTATGTGGTAAAGCAAAACACTTAAACAATATGCATCCTATTAAATTTGGAGGAGGAACTGTGTCTACTGTAACCGCCGCTAAAATCAATTGAGCACCCATTCCTGACCGTTTAGAGGGTGGGACACCTAATACTGAGGGGATACTTGGATTCGGGTCTGCCTTGGCCTTTTTAAGCAAAATTGGATTAAATAACATCTACCAACATGAATTAGAACTTAAAAAGTATTTTGATAAAAGAATAAAGGAAGTTAAAAACATTGAATATGCATCAGCTGGTTCAGATCTACCCGTGTGTTCATTTAATATCACTGGAGTAAACCCACAAGATTTAAGTAACTATTTAGGTAATAAGAAGATTATTGTACGTGGTGGTATGGCCTGTGTTAAACTACAAGAAAAATTCACACATAATAAAACCGGATATGTAAGAGCTAGTATGTATTTATATAACGATAAAGCAGATATTGATGTTTTAATCAATGCTCTTAAACAATATAAAAAAGGTAAAGAATTAGTTGGGATTATTTAATATATTTTAACAAAAAACCACACTACTACACCCAAGTTTGACAATTTCTCCGCTTTAGACTCGACAATTTCTCCGTTTTAGACTCGACAATTTCTCCGTTTTAGAAGAAAAAGCTATATAATAATTACATGGATAAATCTAAATATACCAGAAGAATTATAGAAACTAATATCAAAGATATTCTAACATATATGGGAGGCGTTGTAATCACCGGCCCTAGAGATTGTGGGAAATCTTGAACTGCAGAAATGATTGGTGGGAATATACACAAAATGGATGCAGATGAAAATGAAGTTAATAAATTCTATATAAATTCTGAGCTATTTTTTTCTCAACAAAAACCTATGGTTATTGATGAATGACAAGTAGTAGAAAACATGTGAAATAAAGTAAGAGATGAGATTAACAAATCTACGGAGTTCGGGCAATTCATACTAACTGGATCAGCGGCACCCGCACCTGATTCTAAAAAACATACCGGTGCTGGTAGGATTGCTAGTATACAAATGTATACTATGTCGTATTCAGAAGAGAATACTTCTTCAAAAGAAGTTGAGTTTGATCACCTTATTGATGGTACAAAAGTTTACGGCGCATCGAAATTTGGGTTAGATGAACATATTGAGCATATTATTAAGGGTGGATGGCCAAGATTATGTGCCCTTGACTATTTAAAGGCAGGAATGGCTGTTGAGAAGTATGTTGATTCTATTGTTAACGCAGATTTTAAAAAAATATCTGGTAAAAGTAATTCAAAAACAACTGAAAAAATAATGAATGCGATATCAAGAAACTTACTAACACATGCTTCTATTGAGAAAATAGCAGAAGAAGCGTATATAAACACAAAAACTCTATCACGTTATACCAAACTATTATCTGATATTAACGTTCTTGAATATGTAGATGCATGGAAACCTCATATACGATCTTCGATACGAATTAACATGAAGCCTAAGTGAAATTGAACAGATCCTTCTATTGCCGTTGCTTCTTTGCAATTATCTAAAGATAAATTATTGAATGACTTACAATATACAGGATTCTTGTTTGAATCGTTGGTTGGTCGTGATTTAAAAATATATTCTCAGTCTATTGGTGCTAAAATATATTACTACCAAGATAAGGAAAAATTGGAGGTTGATTACATTATCGAACTTAAAAATGGTGATATAATTGCGATTGAAGTTAAACTTGGCGGCGAAAAATTGATTAAAGATGGCATCGAAAGTTTGAAAGCATTTAAAAGAAAAATTGAAACAAGCAAAATTGTAAATGTCCACAAAATATGTTCGCTGAATATATTTGTGTCAAATGGTTTATCATATACTACCAACGATGGAATAAATATTATTAACTTTGGGCATTTTTATAAAGAGTATTAGTTCGCTGAATAATTATAAAAAATCTATTAAGTCTGGGACACCTAATAATGAGGGGATACTTGGATTCGGGTCTGCCTTGGCCTTTTTAAGCAAAATTGGATTAAATAACATCTACCAACATGAATTAGAACTTAAAAAGTATTTTGATAAAAGAATTAAAGAAGTTAAAAACATTGAATATGCACCAGCCGGTTCAGATCTACCCGTATGTTCATTTAATATCACTGGAGTAAACCCACAAGATTTAAGTAACTATTTAGGTAGTAAGAAGATAGTAGTTCGCGGAGGAATGGCCTGTGTAAAGATGCAAGAAAAATTCACACATAATAAAACCGGATATGTAAGAGCTAGTATGTATTTATATAACGATAAGAAAGACATAGATGTTTTAATATCCGCTCTTAAACAGTTCAAAAAGGGTAAAGAACTAGCGGGGGGGTTATATAAATAAGAACTTTGTAGTTTTGTTTAAAACTATATTTTATTAAAATGTGGAACCCCAAATTATGGAAATGTGGAACCCCAAATTATGGAAAAAATTATATAATATGTGCATGGGATATAAAAAAAGAATAATCGATGAAGAATTAAGAGAAGTGTCTCGTAGCAACGTTATGATCTCTATCTCTGGTGTTAAAGGCTGTGGAAAAACTGAAACTGCAAAACAAATATGTAAAAGCGGCATCACAATAGATAGAACAGATGGAATGAAAAAACTTTTATCACTTAATCCAGATATTTTATCTGAAGGGGGAAAACCAAGATTAATAGATGAGTGGCAACTTGAACCGTGGATTTGAAACAAGATTAGACATGCCGTCGATAACAAAGAGGGATGTTTCTTTCTCACTGGTTCTGCGACACCAGTTAAAGACGCATATATGCATTCGGGAGCTGGAAGAACTATTAGATACCACATGCGGCCTATGTCGTGATATGAGCTCGAATACTCTACTGGAGAAATAACTTTAGATGATATTTTAAAAAACACCATTAAAACTACAAAACTAAACGAAATTCCTTTCAAAGAAAAATTAGAAAGATTAGTTTTTGGAGGATGACCATTTCTTTTAGAATCGGGTAGTTATAAAGAGAAAATTATGAGATTACAAGAATATGTAAAAACAATCTACGCAGATGACTTACAACGAGTTGATGAAACTAACAAGAATTGAAAGATTGGTAGAAGTTTGTTAATGAGCTTAGCACGTAACGTTTCTACATACGCAACAGTAACCACACTCTTAAATGATATAAAAATTCATGATTCAGAAATATCTAAACATACTTTCGACACATACTATTTAGCTTTGCAAAAAATACACATAATTGAAGAATTAGAAGCTTGACCTACACATTTAAGAAGTTCAGCATCATTAAGAAGTAGTGCTAAAAGATATTTTGTTGATCCTTCATTAGCTTTAGCTCTATTAAAAGCTACTCCCGAAAAACTGATGAGTGATATGAACTTCACTGGTTTTATTTTCGAAAATGAAGTTGTTAAAAACTTAAGAATTTATGCCGATAGGATAGGTGCGGATTTATATTACTATGGTGATATGTATTCTACGACGGAAAATGGAAAGAAAATTGCAAAGAGCAGAGAAGTAGATGTAATTATGGTTTTATCAGATGGAAATTGATGTGCATTCGAGATTAAAATGGGGTTTGACGAAAGATGGATTAATGAGGCAGTTTCATCATTAAATAATTTGATGAAAAATATTGATTTTACAAAAGTTAGAAAACCTCTGTCGCTAAATATCATTACATGCGACGGTTTTGCTTACAAAAGAAAAGAAGATGGAATCAATGTAATTCCTTTAAATGTGTTAAGATAAACAATTTATCTAATCTACCCTACAAGAAAGCAATACAGAATGGATAGTTAGGAATATCACCCTTATATACATCAGCTGAAATTTTATATTTGGTTTTAATGAAGTCAATTACATCTTTAATGATACTACTAGTAGCTTCATCACCAGTAAAGATAATACATTCTTTATATTTAGTCTTAGCACCTAATAGAGTAGTTACTGTCTTTTTAGCATTCTCTAATAAGCCAGCATCAGCAGTAATGATTTGTTTGTTAGCCATACCAATATATTCACCTTTTCTCACTTTAATTTTATTAAATCTGCCATCTTTAACTGATTTAGAGATTAAACATACATTAGCTTGTTTTATCTTTGATCATAACGCCTTAATATTCTTAGAATATGATTGGTTGTGGTCAATTAAAGAACATAAGTAGAATGCATTAGACACACTTCTAGCTGAAAAGATTTCACATTTAATATTTTTAGGTAATAATTCAGCAGCTTGTTTAGCAGATAATAAGTAGTTAGAATCATCTAAGATTAGAATAATGTTTGAAGAGTTAACTTTCTTAAAGATGTTATAGAATTTCTCAACTGATGGGTTACCTGTAGTTTCAGTATTAATCTCATAGTTAGTGCCAACTCTTTCTTCAAAGATATCTCCAGTTTCTTTAGAAGGTACAGTAACAATAACTTTAATTTGGCTAGTAGCGGTAGAGAATTTTTTAGCTTGTGCGGCTTGAGCAGCTAATGATTCTAAAGTAGTACCGGGGTTGTTAGATAAGAATTGTTGTGTCATGTTCTCTACTTTAACTTTTAAGAACTCACCATATTTACTTGCAAATGCGAAGATATCTCATGGAGCAGGAGAGTGGATGTGTACCTTAAGGATATTATCATCTAACACACATACGATTGAATCACCCATTTTCTCTAATTGTTTTTTAAAATAGTTTAGATCAAAAGCTTCTTTCTTTTTTTGTTTAGTCGTTACACGAGAACCGATTTCTACAATGAATTCATTACAGTAACCGAAACCTTCGTTGTTATCTTTAAATTCTTCTTTCTTTACAGCCGGTAAGTTATTAGGTTCTTCAATCTTTTGTGTTAACACTTTCTTTGTTTTAACTCCAGCATCCGGTTTACCAATCTCTTCATCCAAAGCTTTGTTCATACCTTCAAATACTCTACACAAACCATATCCACCTGAGTCTACTACGTTGGCTTCTTTAAGTTCAGGTAATAATTCAGGAGTAGTTAACAATGTCTTTTCCGCTGTTTCTACAACCGTATCGAAGATCTCATCAACTGATTTGAATGTTTTTTGTTTAGCTTTAACAACTTCACTAACTACTCTAATAACTGTAAGAATTGTACCTTCTACTGGGTTCATTACAGCTTTATAAGCAGTATCTTTAGCGGAAACAAAAGCTTCAACTAAATCGTTCAAGTTCATTTCTGTTTGGTTTTCAGTAACATTTTTAAAGAAACCTTTAAAGATTTGTGATGTAATAACACCTGAGTTACCACGAGCATTCATTAATAAACCTCTATTGAAAGCTTTACCAAATAAGAACATGTTTTCAAATTCTAACCCACCAGTTGCTTTAATAGCACCTTCTAAAGTAATCTTCATGTTAGTACCAGTATCTCCATCAGGAACTGGGAAAATATTTAATTGATCGATATATTTATATTTATCAACCATAGCCTTAACACCAACGGTTAACATATGGATTAATGTTTTTATATCAATACTTGTTCGTTTTGTCATAAATTTGCATTTAGGAACTAAATTTTAGCTACTACATTAATAATTATATCTTTTTTATATGTTTTATATAAAAACGCATTGATTAATGTTTGTATTCTGCTACACACTTCATATATATTTAATATATATGATTGAGGGATAAACTCAATACTCACTACCCCATCTTTATATGAAATACTATGCTTAGCCTTCTTTTCTACACCCGGGGTTAGTACTAATTGTTGTTGTACCATAGATTTGATTACGTTTTCTTTAAATAGCGGTGTTTTAGGGTTAGCTAACATATATAAATTATATATGGTGAATATTTATTTTATATATTAGGGTTTTTACTGTTATAATGGAGGTATGAGTAAGAACTTGATGATTGTTGAGTCTCCAAACAAGACAAAGACATTATTAACATTTTTAGATAAAAGTTGAGATGTAATTGCCACAACAGGTCATATCCGTAAAATGAAGGGTTATGATAAGAAAACCCTTGAACCAATCTGAATTGTAAAGAAAGTTTTGGATAAAAAACAAAATGCTAAAGTAGCTTTAACGCAAGAGCAAACTATCGAAATGATTAAAAGGGCTGCTGCAAAAGCATCTAATGTATACATTGCAACTGATCCAGATAGAGAGGGAGAAGGTATTGCTTGACATGTAAATGAAATTTTAGATGCTAAAGATAAAAAGAAAGTTAAAAGAATAACATTTAACGAAGTTACTCCAGAAGTAGTTCATGATGCTATTAAACATCCACGTAGGATAGATACCGATTGAGTACACGCTTACTTTGCTCGTTTGGTATTGGACCAATTAGTAGGGTATGGTTTAAGTGGATTACTACGTAGTAAATTACATGCTCAATCAGGTGGTCGTGTTCAATCTGTTGCTCTTAAATTCATTTATGATAGAGAACAAGAGATTAAAGCATTCTTAGAAAAACATAAAGATAAATGATACAAGATTGCTCCTACTCTAGTTGGGTTTAAGAAAGCTGTATATCTTCGTGAGTTGTCTCCTAAAGAGAAGGGTTTAAGAACTTACTTCTTGGATGAAGAGAATAACATTGTCGAAAAGTTCAATAAGGATACAGTAGCTGAAGTTGCTTTCCAAGATGAAGAAAGTGCTAAAAAACTTGTTAAGAGTTTAAGCAAAGACTATGAAATCTACATGGTAGAAAAACCACGTCTGAAAACTTCTAACCCTAAAGCTCCATTTACTACATCTGCTGTTAACCAAGCAGCTATTGGTTTATTAGGTATGACCGCTGGACGTGTTAGAGGTTTATTACAACAATTGTTCGAGGGTATTAATATTGGTGGAAAACACGAGGCACTAATTACATATCCTCGTACTGATAGTACAAGAATTTCTCCTACTTTTATTAGTAAAGCAAAATTGTTTATTGAAAAAGCTTACGGTAAAAAAGAATTTATATTCAGAGACTGAAATAATAAAGCAGCTAAAGCAAATAAAAAGAACATTCAGGATGCCCATGAAGCTATCCGTGTTACCGATCCATTTAGAACACCTGACTCTTTAAAGAGTAAAATTAAACCAGATGAGTACCGACTATATAAAATCATATGAATGCGTTCAGTTGCCAGTCTTATGGGGCCTAGTACAAGTGAATCAATTGCTATCCGTTTACTAAATAACGGTAACAAGTTCTTAACTCACAGTAGTCGTGTTATTGTTCATGGATACAGAAAAGTATGAAGTGTAGACGATGATGAAGGTTCTACAGAAAAGATTGACTTCTCTAAATTTAAAATCGGTGACAAACTAAAATTAGATAAGATTGATATTAAGGAAGGTAGAAAAGATCCACCTCCTAGATTTAACCAAGCAAGTTTAATTAAAGCTTTAGAAGAATCTGGTGTTGGTCGTCCAAGTACCTATAACACAATGGCTAATGTAGTTGTTGATCGTGGATATACATACTTAGAAGGTAGAAGTTACCGTATGAACCCATTAGGTGATGAAGTTGCTGTTAACCTTGAAAAGAACTTCCCAGATATTATGAACATTGAGTTTACTAAAGCTTTAGAAGAACACTTAGATAAAATTGCTGATGGAGATGAAGCTTGAAAGAAATGATTAGAATCATATACTCCTAAATTCCAAAAAGAATTAAAGACTGCTAGTGAAAAGAAGTTTGATGTTATTAAACCAGCAGAAGTATTAGATGAACACGGTAAACCAAGATTATGTCCTAAATGTAAATCTCCCCTTGTTGAACGTTATAGTCTTAAATCACACATGAAATTTATTGGATGTAGTGCTTACCCATTATGTGATTTCGTAGAATATCCTAACAATGAAAAACATCACCCACAAGAAATCTTAGAAGAACTATGTCCACTATGTGGTTCTAAGTTAGCTTATAGATATAGCCACCGTGATGGCAAGAAGTTCATTGCATGTACAGGCTTCCCTAAATGTAGATATACACGTCCTGCTAATATGACAGCTGCTGAATATGAACAATATAAGAAAGATAAAGCATCAGGTAAGATTAAACCTACTGGCAAAAAAGCTTCTGCTAAAAAGGTAGTTGCTAAGAAAGCTCCCGCTAAAAAACCTGCTAAGAAAAAATAGTTAGAATATCTTAGATATTGCCTATTTTTAGTGTCATTTGCCTTTATTTCATAATATGTGCTAAATGTCATACTTTACATAAAAATAATAGTAACTCAATCACTTGGAGATAATTCTGATCCAAAGAGTAACTATGAACGTGAAGTTGGTAGTTTAAGAAGAATCAAAGATTCTACCCTAAGTATTTATTAACTCTAGATAGCGGTAATGGCAAAACTGAGGATGGTATACAAATATTAAACATCCCCGACTGACTTCTTAACAAAACTAATTAAAATATAGTTTATTTATAATATAAATAATATGGGTAACAAACCTGCTTTACATATTGGTACTAATTTAAAGACCACTTCTATGCCTAGTCCTTTCTGGACTGATAAGCCTGTAGCTAAGAATAATAAGGCTAAGAAAGTATTTAAACAAATTAGAAAATGATCTATGTTATTAATCCTAATATTCTTCGTAGTTATGGGTTTATGGGGATGTATGCAAACTATGTGGGATGGTGATATTAAGACTTCTCCATATGTTGGTCAAGGTTTCGAGTTTGGATATGCCATAGGAACAACAGGAGACTACCGTTTTGACCTTTATTCTAATGGCGCATTGGGATATTATGGGTTTGATAATTTCACGTGACAATACGGCCCTTTTTATGCTTTGTTCGTTTATCCTGGTGCTTGATTCTCAACAGAAATTGCTTGATTAGGTAGAGGCTGATGAGGTAGTACTAATATTCTATTAGCCATCTTCTTATTACTTTTAATTATCCGTTCATTATCATTAATGGTTACACTTCGTTCTACTTTACAAAATGAAAAGATGAGTGAGGTACAAGGTAAGGTAGCAGAAATTAATGCTAAGTATAAAGGTTTGACTGATGCTTTCAGTCGTCAAAGAAAGAGTCAAGAAGTAATGGAAGTTTATAAAAAGAACAACGTTAAACCATTTGCTGCTTTTGAACAAATGTTAATAACATTACCTATTTTCATGATCATTTACCGTGTTGTATCTATTTGTCGTCCAATGAAGACTGCTTCATTATTCAACTTATGAACATTTGCTAAAACTCCTACAACTGAAATCTTCTCAAACTTTACTCATGATGGCTGATTATATTTAATGTTATTATTAATAATCTTACCAGTTCAATTCTTGTCTATGAGATTACCACAAATCTGAGCAAGAAGAAGAAATAAGAATGCGTCTTCTATATCTATAGCTGGTATTAAACAAATGAAGAAGAGTCAATTAATCCAAATCGTAATGACTTGTGTAATGTGTGGAATCGTGGCATTCTCACCTACCGGTGTTGGTGTGTATTGATTCTTATCCGCTCTATTCAGTATCTTGCAATCATATATCATGCACCATGTAATCCTTAAGTCTAGAAGAAAAGGTGGACAACTAGAAAAGAAGTTGGACTCGTTCTTGAGTGCTTAGCAAATTAATTATATATAAGCAATAACTAATTTTCCGGACAACTCTTAATGTGATTATAAGCACTATAAAACATAATTTGCAACATTGCTTCACTTATAATATTAACAAATGAAAAAGCACATTTTATTTAAAACACTATTGTCTGTAACTTCTATTGCACTTATTGGGGGGGGTATGCCACATCTACTATTTTAACGAGTTGTGGAACATCTAAACCGAAACATACTAAAACATTAGAGATCAATGCAACATCTTGAACGCATGGTATTGCAGGGCAACCTTGAGTTCTTAACGGGACATATACCGCTACTAATTTTGAACTTACTAACTTAGAATTAGTAGATAACTACAATGGGTATTTCAGCCTAGCATCATTTCCTGATAATATATTTGCTATCTATGCAAGTGGTGAAAGTGTTGCAGGAGAATATGCAATCAAATTAAAAGATAGTAAAACAGGCATTGAATCTAATTCTATTACCATAACATTATCAGACGGTTTAGAAATTATTGATCCTACTTATACAATAAATGCAGACGGTACTGCATTAATAATTGATGCTAGTTTGAACAGTGATTGTGAGGTTGAATTAGTTGGTAATGATAGTGAATATTTCAGTATTATTGATCAAACTTCAGGCCATATAGAAGTTGCTTTGTCTTCTGCATTAACGATTCCGGCAAAACTTAAATATGATCTAAGGGTGAAAGACATAGATCACTCCCATGAATCTAATATTCTATCAATACATATAGGAAATGATAATGGTAGCAATTGAAGTGGATATTCGAGTGGAACATTAGCCACTGATGTTTCAGACGAAGAAAATCACACGTGTGTAATAAGTGAAGGATATACTGGAAACTATACAGCCGAAAATCTAATAATACCTGAATTAGTTGTTATAAAAGGAAAAATATATCAAGTGACGGATATAGGTGAATTTGCTTTTGGTCCTGTAGATTATTTTTACAATTCAAATGATAGTTTAACTGGTTCACTAACATTACCTACAACTTTGAAAAATATAAATCAGGGTGCATTCTTCGCATGTACACGTTTAACTGGTTCATTGATAATCACTGATAATGTAAAAATAATCGAATATGGTGCTTTTGGTCTTTGCACTGGTTTTTCCGGAGATTTAGTTATTGATGCTAATCGTATTGGAGACTATGCATTCTCTTATGCTGGTTTTACAGGTTCATTGATAATTGGAAATAGCGTGGCTAGTATTGGTGAAGGTAGTTTTTCATATTGTGAGAATTTTACAGGTTCATTAGTAATCCCCAATAGTGTAACTAATATAGGTGATAGTGCGTTTTATGAATGCACTAATTTTAATGGCACACTAACATTATCTAATAATCTAACAGGTATTCCTTACCATGCATTTTCAAGACTTAGAAACATCATAGGTACTTTAGTGATTCCTAGCAATGTAACTATTATTGGAGATGAAGCATTTCAAGATTGTGAAGCATTAACTGGTTTGGATTTAAGTCAAGCGCAAAACTTAACTTCAATCGGACGTTCAGCTTTTGTTTGATGTAAAGAAGTCATTGGAGAGATAGTTATACCAGCTAGTGTAGAAGTTATAAAAAAAACTGCTTTTTCACAAATGCATAAAATAACCATGATAACGATTTATGGAAATGACCATCGTTTTAATGATAGAGTATTTGAGGGTTGTTCTTTTGTTGTTAATTTGAATTTTATTGATTGCATTATCACGAGTATCACATTAGGAACCGGTGTTTTTAACAATTGAGCAACCGTTGGAATTGTTGAAAGTACTAACGGTTCGTCATCTGTTGATGTACTCGCATTTTTAAAAGATGGTGGTTTGCCAACTAATTGAGAATCTAATCAGTAAAGGATTATAACCACTTTTTATAAAATATAATATTTTATACTAAAAAAAATCCAAAAAACCTTAAATTTTTTTCTATAATTATTGCATGGTCAAAACTAAAAATAACAATAAACTCAAAATTTCTTTTGCTATTGTGGGGTGTTCTTTACTTACTGCGGGGGGGGGGATTGGACTAGGTTATTTAATATTTAATAAACCTTCCTCAACATTACCTGAACATGTTCCTACAATTAATTTAGTAAAGAGAAGCGGTAATGAAGTATTATCTAAAGCTAATGATACAGTTATTTGAGATTTACAATCGAGTTTACCACTTAAAAACTTTACAGGTAGTTCTTCTAACATCACGTCAGGTGTAGAAGAGTATATAGATTGAAATGATGGTGTTAGTGCACCTACCGCTGATTCACTTGATGATGCGCCCGATAATAAGTCTGGTATCTTCTGAAATGATGCTAATGATATTTCACAAGGTATTTATGTGCAAATTATTTTGTTAAAAGATTATGCGGGTATTCAAGGTGAAGATGAAACCATATTTAAAGAATTGGATATAACAACTAAATTGCATGACAATAGTGGAAAATATGCTGATGTTGAATGCGTCAACAGTGTTGCTCTGGTTGATGATAATGAATCACCTGAACAAGTTATTAGTCCTAACATTGTTAAGAATGTTGCTACAAATAATATTAGTGGTGTTGCTATGACTGCTTCTACAACACCTGACGATGTACTCAGTTATTTTGGAGATAATATAATCAATGATACTGTTGAATTTGACGGTACTGATAACTGAGTTAAAGAAAATATTACTGCAGCACAAGTTGCTTGTTTATTAATGTTGGACACATTGGAACTTTGGAAACATGCTTTGGGACAAACTTTTATTAGTCGTGATCAAAGTGTAATTCTTTCTACAGTGGGATGAAACATCACTCTTAGAATCAATAGTGTTGAGAAAACAAGCAGTATTAACAATAGTTTTAATGTTTCATTTGAACAGGATTTGCGAGATGAAAGTGGACAAATCATATCTCCTCAGTATTTAGATGTATCAGGACTTAGTGGGTATCAATATCTTAATCTTGATATCCCTTCAGCCATATATACTGCTAATGGTGCAAATTTACTAAATTATGTAACTGGTGATATGAATGGTACCGATGAACAACGTAAAACGATTACTCACCTTGGTGGTGCAACATCTTCCACTAGTATTTCACTACACGGAGACGAAACGAATCCATTAACTGGAAATCTTAATGCTTTGTGGTACTATCCAGTGAGTAGTTCAAGGGGGGGAAAAAATCTGCAAACTGATTTCACTTATAATGATATTGCAGATGCTTTCTGACCAGGTCTACACGTGTAATTCATATTACTTCTTAGCTAATTCGATATAGAAGAAAGAAATAATCTCAACGATATTTTGTAACTCTTTACCACCCATATAACATACTTGGATTCTACTCTTTTCATTCTCTGGATTTAAATAGTATCCATCTCCTGAACCATATAAACTATATGCTTGTGGTGAATTTAAAATTGCAATACTTTCATTTTGTGTATTTGTTTTTAAAATGTATTTACACTTAATACTATTGTAAATATCATCTCCTGCAGAGTTGTTATCAACAACGTTAGAGAATAATACCACATTGATTTTAGACGAGTTATTAGCTTTCTTTATTAAATCTATTAATAACTCTCTATCAACATTAGAGTTAGCTGTATATTTAGAGAAGTCATCAAACAAGATTAACAAGTTATCTTTAGAATATGTTCCACTATTTACTTTTTTAATAAAAGTAGCAATATTGTTGTTTCCATAAACAACACCAGATTTAATATGAGGGATTTTACCAAAGTTATTAATTAAACCTTTAGAGCCTTTTTCAGTACTTATTAAAACGATTTCATATTGTTTAGGATTATTTACATAAGCATAGCTAACTAATAAATTAGTCAATACAGTAGCAATACCAGATCCAACTCTACCTAATACTATAGCTGAATGATTTTTTTCTAAATCTAAGAATACCGGTTTCTTATCAATATCTTCTCCAATAGGTAGTCTATCTTTATGCCCAACTTTTTTAAGAATGCTCTTTAGAGATACTTTAGATGGTTGTTTATTAATTAGTTCAAAGATAACATTATTTCCTTTTACAAAGATAACAAATTTAGTAATGGTTAATTTAGATGCAATATCGTTTTGTAATTTTAACACATCATCTACTTTATCATCTTCGATGTTATAAATAATTTGTGTAAAGATAGGCATAACATTGATCTTTGGTTCTTTTTTAACTGATATTTTATATTGTTCTAATACATCACTAATCTTTTTAGCACAATCATCAGCAAAACCCATATTAATTACATCATTATCTTCTCCATTATCTATTAGATAATCAAATAAAGGTGTTTCAACTTCTCCACTCATAATATCATGCTGAATAACCGCTAAGTTAACTTTAGCAACACTACCTTCTTGCAAATTGATTTGTGTTTCACCTTCATCCTTAGTTTTATTTAAAAAGTTTTTATGAATAATAATATGTAATATCTTTTTATTAATAATAACTCCTAATCCAATAATGAAAATGATAAGAGCTAGAACAATATAAATTGCGATTGTTGTTAAACATAACAAAGCATAAACAAATTCAGAGAAGAATCCACCGCCCCAATTAGAGTTAAAGAATTCTTTATAGTTGTATCCGTGTTCCCCATACTTATTAGTATTGTTACAATAATCAGTAATCATCTTAGTAAATGAACCATTTCTAATTGTATCATAGTGAATCATATCAAAGATAGTTGTTAAACACATCATGATTGCAAATGACATAATTACAAACCCTCATAAGTATCTTGGAGCCAATAGTTTCTTAACTACATCAGCACTAATCATTCAAATAACTAATAGTGAAGCAACATACAAATAAATAAAATATTTATAAGTACCAAATAAAAAATCAAAAGTGTATGAATCAATATATGCTCCTGTATAAGGTATACGAGCAAAAGAGAATACTAAAAGGAATAATAATATTCCTCCAGTAATATATACAGCTTTAGATCTACTTACTGGTTGAATAGTTTGAACTTGCTTTGCATTTTCTGCCATGAGTTAATTATATTTTATTAACCTTACTTTGTAATTTACTATATCTATTACTAATTTTAAATTTAATAACTTTCTTAGCAGGTACTTTGTATTCCTTGCCTTTAAATACTTTTTTACAAGCTTTTTGTTCAGCTATTTTAAATGTACCGAAATCTAATAATTTAGCCGCTTTATTTTTAATAAGTTCATCGCTAACTTTATTCTCTAATTCATTAAATATTTTTTTAACCTTAGCTATAGAAATACCATTAGCATAAGCGATTTCTTTTATTAAATCAAGTTTTTTTGAACTCATTATATTCTTGGTGCTCTCGAAGAGACTTGAACTCTTACACCGTGAAGTACTAGATCCTAAGTCTAGCGCGTCTGCCAATTCCGCCACGAGAGCACTATATAGTGATTATATAATATAATCAACGTGAAAAAGCAAAAGGCTGTTTCTATAAAGCAACAAAATAAAATTACATTGAAGGAATTTGTGTGAAATGGATTTAATGCAATCTTCGGTATTGCCTTTATGAATTACTTTGCAGTAATTATTACTGGGGATGGCTCTACAAAAGGTTTGGGATTGCATGTGATTTGGGTATTTGCTTTAGCAGCTCTTATTGCTTATATTTGTGTTTTTGCTTATAAAAAACTAGCCAGTAGATTTGCTAGTGATAAGAACGGTGGAGCCATGATTTATGCTTATGGAGCTAAAGGTAAACTATTTGGTTGTTTTGTAGGATATTCGCAATTACTTATTTTACCATTAATGGCTGTTGTACAAATGAACATGCTTATTAAAAATATTTTCTCACCCGATATTGTTAGCGACCCTAGTAAAATACCTTTTAACGTACAAGACTGAGGAGCATTCACTAATCTATATTTAGATTTAATTGGTATGTTTTTATATTGTTCAATTATGCTAATTACTGTATTGGGTATTAAATATTTTAGGAAAGCATCTAAATGAAGCGGAATTATTAAATGAGTAACCGGTGGAGCGTTTATTCTATTAGCTTTCTGCTTAATGTTTACTCGAGGTTCAAAGAACATTCCTGATTGAGCCGGTAACTCTCACCTTGATTTATATAACTTCACTCAGGCATTTAATACATCATTCTATGCATTAGTTGGTTTTGAAACAATTATTACCGCAGGTAAGAATATTGAAAATCCTAAAAAGAATTTAGGTAAGGGTGTGAACCTAGCAATGCTTTTCTCAATTGGAACGTCAATCCTTTTCTTCATTATATTGTTCTGTGCTTTTGGTTCATTTAGCGAGAACCAAGATATTAGTGGATGGACTAGTGTATTTGGTTCTACTATTTGAGCTAAGATTGGTATTGTATTAACTTGTTGTGGTATTATTATGATGTACTCCAATGGAGCAATCCAAAATGGTTTATACTCAGGAACATCATTGCAGCCACTTAGTGAGGTTGGTTTCTTTAGTAAAAGAACTGGTGCATTAAACAAAGATAATGTACCAGTACGAGCAATTATTACTATGGTTTGTATTTGTCTTGCTTTGGCTGTTGTATTGCTAGTAATCCCTGAGACGATTGAAGGATTTGATTTGCAAGGAAAAATGACTGGTGATCGCACACAAGACATTATTATCATCAGCGAATATGTTCCTCCATTCTCAGTAGCTTCGCTTTCTCAAGTTACATCTATCTATGCTATCATCACATACATCTCTGTTGTATTTACTGTTTTATATTGTATTCTAAAAGAAAAGAGTATTAAATCTAATATATACCTTAATGTTGCTTTTTTTATCTGTTTATTCTTCTTAGCGGTATTTGCTGTGTGTCACTTATTCTTTGAAATCTACGATGTTATTGCATCTCGTGGTCAAATGTCTTTTGTAATTAAAATAGTTTCAGAACTAACAGTACTAATAGCTACCTATGGTTTCTTTGCTGCTAACTATTATGTTAAGTGCAAACAAATAAGTAATAATTACTAATGTAATGCTAAAATATTATTTTAATATGCTATGTTAAATAATTTAATATGTTATGTTAAATAATTTAATATATAATATTATTGTATGAATTATATAACAAGACACATAGAAGCATTAATTAAAGATTTATGCAAAACATTCCCTTCACTAATGATTATTGGTGCGAGACAAGCTGGTAAATCTACGACATTAGAAAATATATATGGTAGAAATAATTACATCACATTTGATAATTTACAAAGTGAAATTGCGGCAAAAAATGATGGTTTATTTTTTCTTAAACAGAATTCTTACCCATTAATTTTAGATGAAATTCATTATGTTCCTTCACTTTTTAGAGATTTAAAAATAATGATTGATGAAATTAAAGAAAACGGTATGTATCTAATAACAGACAGCCAACAATATAGTGCTATAAGGGAATTAAATGAGAGTTTGTCCGGCAGAATTGCTCTAATTAAGTTACTGCCTTTATCAATAAGAGAAAAATATGATTTAGTTAATAATGGTGAATTTATCCCAGATAATAATTTTATCAGTAAAATAGGCAATAAAAAAACGGAAGATATCACAAAAGATATATTGATTGGCGGATATCCTAAAATATGTTCGAACCACGATATAAATATTAGTGTATATTTTGAGAGTTATATTAATACATATATCGAAAAAGATGTTAAAAAATTAAACAATATCGAAGACTCAGAAAAATTTTTGAACTTTTTGAAAATTATTGCTTCAAAGTCAGGTCAACAAATTAACTATTCTTCAATCTCAAAAGAAATAAGAGTATCTATGCCTACTGTTGAACGTTGGACAATGATTTTGCAATCATCCAATATCATTCATATATTACAACCATTTTATAAGAACAGCATAGAGAAATCGTTATATAAAACTCCTAAAATCTATTTTATTGATACAGGTTTGCTATGTCACTTATTACACATAACCAATATTGATGTTCTAAAGAATCATTTTTTATTTGGAAGTATTTTTGAAACATTTGTAGTTAGTGAGATATTAAAATCATACACAAATGTTGGAAAAAACCCGGATTGGTATTATTTTAGAGACAAAAAGGGCAACGAAATAGATTTAATTCTAAAGAACGGGCTAGAATATTATGCGATAGAAATTAAGTCAAATGACAATGTTTCTTATTGCAAACAATTTGAAAATGTTGCTTCTTTGTATAAAATGAAATTTAAAACTAACATAATAATTTCTAATACTAACAGCATAAAAGTAGTAGGTGGTGGTACATATGTATTACCTGCCTTTTTAATTTAAACAACATTTATAATTAAGATATGTTGAAATCAATGCTTAGTTCAATAGTGTCTAAACACTTCAAAAAGAGGTTAGATAACTTAACAATAAAAGAAGAAGATGTTGCTAATGTCTTAAAAGAGATAAGAATTACCTTATTAGATGCCGACGTTAATTTATTAGTGGTTAAGAACTTCATTAAAAAGATTAGGGATGAAGTAGTTGGTAAAACCTTAAGTCCTAAAGAAGATCCTCAACAATTCCTAATTAATGCTATTAAAGAAGAACTAATAAATATATTAGGAAAGCAAGAAAGAGAACTAAATACTGATAAACCTTTATTAAAGATCATGCTTGTTGGTTTACAAGGTTCAGGTAAGACAACTAGTTGTGCTAAGCTTGCTTACTACTTACAACACAACTTCCAAAAGAAACCTTTGTTAGTTGGTTTAGATATCTATAGACCTGCTGCGATTGAACAATTAAGAACCTTATCTAATGAAATTAAGGTAGACTTTTATGAGAAAGGTACACAAAACCCTATAAAGACCGCTGATGAGACTATTGCTTTAGCTAAATCTAAAGGTAATAATGCTATTATCTATGATACTGCTGGACGTTTACAAACAAATAAAGAACTAATGGAAGAATTAGTTAATGTAAGAAACAAGGTTAATCCAGATGAAATTATCTTTGTTGCCGATGCCATGAGTGGTCAAGAGATTCTTAATGTAGCTACTGAATTTAACAACAACCTAGGCTTAACAGGCTTGATTATTACCAAGATGGATGGAGATGCTAGGGCGGGAGCAAGTTTGAGCCTTGTTGCGTCTCTAAACGTACCTATTTTGTTTATTGGTACTGGTGAAAGAGTTGGATCTTTGGACGTTTTCCACCCAGACCGTATGGCTGACCGTATTTTAGGGTTAGGTGATATTATCTCCCTTTCTGAGAAAGCTAAGGATGTAATTGACCAAGATAAGGTTAAACGTTCGTTTACCCGTATGTTAGCTGGTAAGATGGATCTAGAAGACCTAATGATGCAAATGGAACAAATAGGTAAACTAGGTTCTTTATCTAGTATTACTAAAATGATGCCTGAGATGGCTGGGAAGATCAATGATGACCAAATCGAAGAAGGTCAAAATAAACTAACTGTTTGAAACATCTTATTAAGTTCTATGACTAAGAAAGAAAGAAGAAACCCTAGTCTCTTTAAAAAAGAACCTACTAGAAAACTAAGAGTTATTAAAGGTAGTGGAAGAAAACCCGAAGAATTCAATAAGTTATTAAAGGAATGAGAAAGCTCTAGAGATCGTATGATGGAAGTTGGAAAGAAAATAATGAGAGGTCAAAACCCACTAGCTGGTTTTTAGGTTTCCCTTTCTCTTTATTATTATCTTTGTATTTATACTTTATATAAATAGCTATGTCTAATTCTAATGTGTATTAGTTATTCCTTATCTATAACTTATAGACATTTAACAGACATTTAACAAATGTAGGTAAATGAGTAGAATTAGACATTTATATTCCTAATTTATCAATTGGAATAATATAAATACCATCACTTCTTTTTTCAGCAACTCCACCAACACCAACAATAACAGCTAAGAAAGAAGGTTTAAATTTATCTGTTTCTATTTTATTTTTAAAACGTAATAGTGAGTGTGCAGCTTTTTCTACATCATATACCCCTAATTTAATTTCAACAGCTCCTCACGCACCATCCTCACGTGTAATAATTGCATCCACTTCAAGATCAGTATTATCATGATAATACGAAATAGAACATTCATTTGCTTCACCATATGTTAATAAATCTCGTAACACTAAATTTGCAAAGATAAAACAAAAAGTCCTTAAATCATTCATTCAATAATCGTTATTTTTACCTTGAGCAGCAATAGCTAAAGAAGGGTCTGTAAAAATTGTTTTAGGAGTTTTTCTTAATCTAGCACTTGAACGTATGTTGGGAGATCAAGCTGGTATTTCTTCTATGATAAATAGTTTCTTTAGAACATCAATATAGCCCATCAATGTCGGTTTTGATATCCCAGATTGTTTATTTTGTTCTACGTCTTCATAAATTGTTTCAAGAGTGACTAATGTTGATACATTACGAGCAATTGAATCTATTAAGCGTTTCATTTTAATAGGGTCACGAGAAGTAATTCCATTCTTATCTTTAATTTTTACTTCCACAACATCATTAATGTATTGTTTATTTGCTAAAAAAGCATCTTTAGCAGATAAGTTATTAGATATATTTCTAGGTCATCCACCGATTGTACATAAATTTAAAACATCATTAAGTGTTAAGTTACCTTTGTTTGCACCCACTTCTTTATTTTGAAATAATTCACTTAGTTTTATTTTTCCGTCTGATGCACCAGTTTCTAAAAGGGACATAGGGCGCATTCTTATTTTAGTTATACGCCCAGCCCCTGTGTGAATTCTCGCTTCTTCTTCGGGAGTAGCAGAACCAGTTAGTATAAAATTACCATTAGTACCTATATTGTCTACTTCTTGTTTAACAGTATCTCAGATTGTGGTTACCTCTTGTCATTCATCTATAAGAATTGGTTTTGGGACCCTCTAAAATGCTCTTAGGATCTACAAGGGCTCTTTTCTTGTTAGCGAAATTTCCAGACGGGTCTGCTACATTGAAAACTGTTTTTGCAAATTGTTTACCACATTCAGTTTTTCCGCACCACTTTGGTCCTTGTATAGCAACAGCACCAGTTATACGTAGTAAGTCACCTATTAGTTTCTCTACAATTCTTGGTTTATAGTTCTTTGTTTCCATATCAATGTTATATCACAATTTTAATAAAAACAATATAAACGTTTTAATGAATACAACATTTTCATTTTAATAAAAACAACATTCATATGCTTTTTAAGAAGCTTAAAATAACCCCTTAAAAGTATCTATTTTCTATTATTATTTATAATAATAATATATGAGAAACTTATTTAAGAATACTTTACGTAGTCTTAAAAGCAGTAAGGTAGCCATAACAGGTTTAACTATATTGGTTTTCTTAGCCATAGGTATCTTTACATTATTGTCTTCTACTACAACTAACGTTAGTAGTGAATATGATAGAATTAGTAAAAGAGGTAACCTACATGATATTACTATTAATGAAAAGTACAACGTAGGTACTATTAGATATGACTTTATTGAAAATATAAGTGCAGAGGATGCTTGATTTGCTCCAAGCGATCCTTATGTTGGATATTCTACAGAAGTAGTTCCAGCAACACCCAAATTAGTTTCTTGAGTTAATATAGATCCTACTACTGCTACTAAACATACATTCAGATTAGCTTTAGATATTGAGAACACAGATCCAAATTCATTTGTAGCTGATGTATTTAACAAAGTTACTGCTGAAGATACACCATGAACAGATCCTTTATATAACTACTTATTCCCAGTAGTCACAGTAACAAATAGTACCGCTACATATACATATGAAGATAGTGCAGGAACATATGATGGTAGACCACAAAGTACTTTGAGTGTTAGTGATGAAGGCGGTATTAGATCACAAAACTATGTTGATAAAAGTGCAACTAGTGGAGATATGGCTAATGATATAGCTACCAACTTCTATAACTACTTAAATGATAAATATACAACACCTATGGTTAATGAATTAAACACAGACTATGGTAACAAGGCAGATTTCAGACAATTCAAATCGTTGGATATTAACGCTTCTCCCGACCACGTTTACTATAAAGCAGTTGTATCTAACCCAGATTCTACTTCAGTAGATGGTTCACCTGTAGTTAAGGGTGATAGCGTGGATAAAATGAATTTATTCAGCGGACAAGAAGCTTTCTCACAAGCAGATTGAACTCTTTCTACAAAACTTGATGACGGAACAATTGCCACTCTATTACCATTAAGTGATGGCACTACACCAAACGTTGCTGATATTTTATCTTATAAAGTTCCTTCAACTATCCCTGCCCAAGGAACAGACGACTATGTTAGAACACTAGATAAATTCGTAGCTCTAGCACACGGTACAACTACAACGGCCACATACCACGATAACTTCCAAACATTAGCTCACGGTGCTCCTTGAACACCAAGTACTTATAACTGATATGTTACTTCTCAACAAACTGAAGTTTATGGAAACAAAACTGCAAGATTCTCTTTCCAATGAACTGATGGTGCTGTTCCCACAACATGATTCTTAGATGATTGAACATCATACTTTACAGTATTAGCTCCACAATATGCTGCTAAACATGATTTTAAAGCAGCTTCAACTGATATCTTTACAAAATACTCTGGATGAAGTGGAGATTCACCGACTAGAGCCAATATTATTAAATGATTAAACCAAACTAGCCAAGAAGATTTAGATGCATGATTTACATGAGTTAAAGAAAGATATAAGAATAATGTAATCGGTGTAGGTGTTGGTACACCTTACATCATTATGGGTACAGGAATTACTGCTGATTTTTTATATCCAATTGTTTCAATTGAACATTCAATCCCTAATACAAATAACGAATCTATTAGCTTTATGAATAGTTCTGGATATGAAAGATTGTTAGATTCATGAAGAAGCATGCCTAGTGAACAATACTTAGTTGTTAAAGCAAAGAATGGTGCTAATGTACAAAATTTAATTAAAGAGTTTTTAGATTTCAGTAAACAAAATATGAACTGACCAGCTAACGTAACTAACGTTTATAGTGCTACAGATACTCATAACACTTTAAGTGCGGCTGCGTTTAGAATTGCGTTCATTCCAGATTTAGTAAACAGTATTTCAATCATCGATATTACTTTAACTGTATTTATATTATTCTTACTTTTAGTAATTGCTACAACAATTATTAAAAAGTTTATTGATAATAACAGAATTAACATTGGTGTTGCTCAAGCTATTGGTATTGAAAAACATAAAATTGCTTTCTCGCTATTACCATTCGGTTTATTCTCATCAGTTGTTGGAGGTGTTTTAGGATACTTACTTGGATTGTTCTTGCAAACACCAACCTTAGGATTATTAGGTGCATATTGAACTATTCCTACAGCTACATTAGGATTTAGTTGAGTATCTCTATTATTATTGTTTACAATTCCATTTGTTATTTTCGTAGCTATTTCAATTGGTGTAACTTACACGGAATTAAGAATCAAGACAACATACTTAATGAAATCTGGTAGTGAGTATAGAGTTAACATGGTTAATAAATATGCTAAGAAACCATTTGCTAAAGCCAATATTATTACTAAGTTCAGAGTATCGTTAGCATTCAACTCAATTTGAAAATTAATTGTTATGAGCATGTTAACTGGTATGGCAATTACTACAATCGTATTCTCTTGATCAATTAATGGTAAGATTGGAAATTCTATGAATGAAACATACCACTCAAAGAACTTCAATTATGCAATTGATTTATATTCACCAACTACACAAAGTGGACAATATATTCCTGCTGATAATACTAAATTTGGTGAATCTGGTTGAACTACAACAACTAGTGAAGGAATTAACTTTATTCCTAATACTTATTTCCAAGATGAAACTGTTGGAGTTAGTGGATATAAAAACGATGGTGCTTTAACTTTAACAGATCCTGCTTATGCTGATATCTTTTCTGGTATCAATCCTGCTCCTAAATTAGCCAAAACATATTATGATATGCCAGCTGCTAACCAATATGCTTTTTTGTGATTAGCACAACAAGACCATAACCCATTACAATACTTAGGTGCTACTTTAAATGATGGCAAAGTAATTGGTTCAAACACAGTTTATCCAACTGCTGCTGATGCTGTTGGACAGAAATACGATTTACAATATTTAAAAAATAGAACAGTAACTAAATCTACAATGGACTTTAGTATTGGTTCATCAACTATGGGTAAGATAACAAATCCTTGAAACATTGCTCAAGCATTGATGCCAGCTAACCAATTAACTCAATGTAATAATGTGTATGCTCAAATTGTACAATTAGCTGGTATGAAAGCATTCGTAAATGATGGAGATCACCCGACATTAGATTACAACACTTCTGCTAAGAAACCAAGCATCAACTTACCTGGATACATTACTAGTAATGGAACAACATCTCAAGTGTATGAAAACCCATACACAACTCCATTTGATTTACCACCCGGATTAGATTTATCACCAATGTTTGCTAGAGATGATAATGGTAACTACTCGATTGTATCTTCTGCGTGTCAAGATAATATTGTATCAGTTATTGGTAATGTTGGTACAAGTAACGTAAGTGCTAACTTTATTAAGTTTATCAATGTAGTTTATTCGCAATTATTATGACCGGATGAAAATGGACATATTAGTGATAGCAATGATTTAGCGATGGAACATGATTATTTAATTAGATATAACACTGTACCTTTAAGTGATAAAGAAGAAACATATACATACATTGATATTAATGGTAGTAAAATTAAAGGTATTAAAACAGGTGACGGAGCAAAGATTATGGGTATTAAACAAAATAGTGATTATGTTGATTTAATGCATAATAAAAACAATATTAATAATTTATTATTCAAATTACCTGAACATATTAATGAACAAACACAATTCCCAGTAATTATTAATGCTTATGCTCAAAAGAAATACGGATTAAGTGTTGGTAGTACATTCACAGTTAATTTAGCTAATAACTCTCAAAGATTTGATAGAGAAATTAGAGGATTAGATCCATTAACAGCTAACTTCAAAGTAGTTGGAGTATGTGATACATACATTGGAGAAGAATACTATACTAGCCAAGATGTTGCTAACTATGTATTAGACTTAAAAAATAACTTAGGTCCTATTGCTACTGAACCGAGTGTTACTCCTCACGAATACTACCCAGATATGGATAAAGCACTACAAACAGCAACTCAAGATAAAACTGCTTTAGCAGCTGATAGCGCAAAGAATAACGACTTATCAGCTTTCCCCGACCCAACTGATGGTTTAAAAACATCTAAGAGTCCAGGAGTTACATATGATACAACAGACTTATACGATTTAAATAATGCACAAGTACAATCAGTGGGTACCAATATTACTCCATACGGATTTAACGGTGTATTTACTAAGAATAGTAATGGCAGTCAATTATTAAGTAACGGAGTTAGTTTATATAGTCCATCAGGTTTATATCCAGGTAATGATAGAATGAATAAAGATACATTAGAAGGATTATTAAGATATGGTGCTAACTTACAAATTGCTAGTCAAATTATGGGATTATGAAATGGAGTGGATAATCCTAATAATACAGAATTAGGAAACAAGATATATACAGATTGAAGAGCATGAATGTATCCGACTGGTACACTATCTACAAACTTTACATATGATGATGCCACTTATACAACATACGCAAGTAATGTAGATACATTCATTCAATTATTAACAGATACATTTGGTGGTAATGCTGTTGTATCATTAGTACAAAATGTATTAGATAAAACTTCAACACAAATCGTATTTAATAACGTTGCTGCTACAATTACTAAAATTGAAGTAATTATTATTTCTACAATTGCAATCATGTTCGTAATGATCATTATGTTATTAACATCATTAATTGTTAGTGATTCTAAACGTCTTGGTGGAATTCTAAAAGCGTTAGGATATAGAGATCACGTAAATATTGTTTCATTCTTATCAATCTATGCTCCTACAATTATTTTAGGTGCTTTAATTTCATTACCATTATCAATAATGATGAACGCATTGTTTACAACAATTATCTTTAACGGTATGGGAATCTTGGCTGTAGTTTCTTTACATGCTACTCCATTCGTTGCTTCACTAGGAGCTACATTTGGTTTATTCTTAATTTGTGGATTCCTAGGATATTTAGGATTAAAGAAAGACAAGATTAATGAATTAATTAAAGCAAACTAATGGATACTAAAGAATTTTTAACATCACATAATTTTAATCCTTCAAAAAAGATGGGACAAAACTTTTTGATTAATGAAGAAGTTTGTAAAAATATCGTAGATAGTATTGATTTCACTAATGTAGATTGTGTGATTGAAATTGGACCAGGGTTAGGTGCAATAACTAAATACATTGTGCAAAAATCAAATAATGTTATCGCTATCGAAATAGATAAAAGATTGAGTGAATATATTTCTAAAACTTATCCACAAATTAAATTGATTAATGAAGACGTGCTTAAAGTTGACTTTAACGAATTAACTAATCAATATAAAAATCCAATTATTATTTCCAACCTACCTTATTCCATCAGTTCATTAGTAGTAATTAAATTTATTAAATCAAACATACAACACATGTACTGCATGCTTCAAAAAGAAATGGTTGAACGAATGCTTGCTGTACCTAAAACTCACGAGTATAACGGCTTTACAGTGCTTTTAAACACATATACTACCATCACTAAAACAATGAACATCTCTAAAAACAACTTCATGCCCGCTCCAGAAGTAGATTCAATCTTTATCGCAATTCACCGTAATGAAAATACATTCGATCCACAATATGATAAATTTATTAAACAATGTTTCGGTTCTAAACGTAGAACACTTAATAATAATATAAAAAATATTATAGACAAGAAATCTTATGAAGAATTTCTAAACAAAAAACATATCAGTCTATTAGTTAGAGCTGAAGAGTTAGACTACAAAACATTCTTAGAAATGTATAAACAGTTAGTTGTTAAACAATAATGGCGCGCTAGACAGGAGTCGAACCCATAACCTCTTGGTTCGTAGCCAAGTACTCTATCCAGTTGAGCTACTAGCGCAATAATGGAGGTGACGGCAGGATTTGAACCAGCGCATACGAAGGTTGCAGCTTCGGACCTTACCACTTGGCTACGTCACCTTATTTAAATTATATTATCTTATATGTTTATATTTATATAAAGTATTGAAAATTATGGTTCGTATTAAAGGAGACTAGGCCATTAAAATTGGAGTGTTCTTACTGATATTATAGTCATCTAAAGATAAAAAATCTGCCGGAATCATTCAATTAAGTTTAGTTTGTGGTCTTTTAAACACATAATAATCATAAAATTTTTCAAGTTCTAATATCACGTTTTTCATAGTACGCTCCGCAAATGATATTTTATTCAACCATTCAATTTTTAAAATGCATCAAAATGATTCAATTGGCTGATTATAGGAACTTTGTCCAACTTTTCCAGCAGATAATAGCACATTATTATTTTTTTGCTCATTCTTGCGTCGTATTAAAAACGTGTGGTTTTCCGTAATCTGAATTTATTGTTGGCATTAAGTTTCATGTATTTTTTAGTTGCATTACAAGTTTTTCCAATTAGTGTTAAATTATTATAGTATTATACTCTAATAAATTATTGCTAATTGTTTTAAAAGATTACGTTGTGCAACAGAAGGGAAAGTTCCTAAGTTGCTAACGTTTGTTATCTGAGCAACAGCATAATCACTATTGTCAAATTGGTAATAAGGAGAGTCGTCTCATGATGTTTTTCATTGATATCCATTCAAAGCTAAAAAAGGACCAGAATGATGCACATCTATATATCCATAATATGACGTGTTTGGATTATAGTTTGCTATGCAAATATATCGTGAAGAAGTATCAACCAATAATACAAATGATCAACCTGACTCAACAAATATATTTTCTTTTATATATTGCGGAGTGAGAGAAGTATTGAATTCAATTGTCCTATTTTTTAAGTTGCAACCCACACCCACATCAGATAAAGCAATTGGATTAATTGTAATAGATACAGGATTAGAAACAATCTCAGTATTAGTATCTTCTAACTGTAAAATATAATCTCTATTTCCAGCGACATCATTAGGTAAATTAACTGTAAAAGTTTTAGTTTCATAGTCAGGAGTGAAATCTTTAAAATATTGTGCATCAGCACCTCATAATACTAAACTATTGGTAGAGAATTTATGAAACTCAAATGAACCAATAATATTAACTTGCTCAAACGCATTAGCACTTTTCGTGTCAGTTGAAATACTTAGAGTTGGAGTAGTTCGAGAAACACAACTAGATAAAATGAGAGTAGAGGCAATCCCCCCCCCCACAATAAGAGTAACAGCAGAGATTGGTGATAATGATTTTAATAAATTCTTATTCATAACTTTAATTATAAGCAAATAATAAAATGTAAAGCAATGTCGCAAAAAAAGGTGCTATTTTCATCAAAATATTTTTTAATGTATATATAACAAGTTATATATACATAATTTAGGAAATATAGTTTTTCTAAGAATTATGCTTTTTCTAAAACAATTATTATATTCTTCACATTAGATATGGGATGTTTTTATAGGCTTTCTTCTTTATTTATCCATTTTTTAATATCAATGTATTCTATACCACTGTCAAACTTATTAATATTACTATTATTGATGATTATCCTTAAACCATCATGGACCAGGTTTAATGGATATACCTCTCTATCAATTGTAGTTTGGTTGGTTAAATCATCACATACTTGTATGTAGATTACCTTTTTATTTCTAATAGCTACAAAGTCTATTTCTAGTGTTTTAGTTGTTTTCTCTTTTGAATCTTTGTGGATAATATTACCTATGTATACTATGTATCCACGTCTTTTTAGTTCAAAAAACACAATGTTTTCTAATTTGCGACCGATATTAATATTTGATTTTAAATTAGCATAGGTATTAGCAAGACCTAAATCGACCGCATATAGTTTGTATTTTGATTTTAAAACACTTTTACCGTTTATATTGAATCTTTCACATTTGTATAGTAAATAACCATCGCACATGCTTTTAATGTAGTTATCAATAGTTGTATGATTATTTAATTCTGTTATTTTTTGAGATAGTAGAAAATTAGAAATACTAGAAGAACTAGTTATATTTCCTACAATGCTAAAGCAATATTTAAGCAAGTCTTTAAAAATAGTCGGGTTTTTAATATTAAAGAAAGGGATTAAATCTTTATTAATAACATTATTTACTATTGCTAAAGAAAGATCGTTGAACTCCACTTCGTGTTCTCTGAAGTTCAATAGAGCAGGCATTCCACCAACATTTAGATATTCAGATAAAGATTCACTATTATTTTCTTGCCCTATACTTTCTATAAATTCTTGGTATGAGAAAGGAAAGATATTTATTTGAGCTTCTCGACCGGTAAAGCGAGTAGCTAATTGAGAAGAGATTAAGTGTGAATTACTACCAGTGATATAAATATCAAACTTTTTAGAATTGTATAGTGAAAGAATATATTTTTCAAAATCTACTATTTCTTGTACTTCATCTATAAAAAGATAAAACTTATTATTTTTTTTGCTTTTAAAATAAGAGTCAATATATGTCTGTAGTTTATTTACATCTCTATATTGAGAGTTTATTTCTTTTTCCATATCAATATAAAGAATATATTGTTTATCTATATCTAAACTATTTATGTATTGCTTCATAATAGTTGTTTTACCACAACGTCTAATACCAGTGATGATTTTAATAAAATCAGTATCTTTATAAATACATATCTTTTTAATATATTTATCTCTTATTATTTCCATAATAATATTATAGTATATTTTGCTTCAACAAAAGCAAAACTTGCTATTTTTCTAGTGTTTTGCTTCCACAAAAGCAAAACTCGCTATATTACTATTTACCATAATATATATTAAAGTACTAATTATATTTATAATATAAATATGGCTCCATAGCTCAGGTAGTAGAGCAACAGATTGAAAATCTGTGTGTGCGTGGTGCAAATCCACGTGGAGCCACCACTATTAAATAAATTTATAAACAACTAAATCTCGGTAGGTTGTTTTTTTATTTAGATGGGAATTAATAAAATATTAAATGCAGATTGTATTGTTATCAACTTTATAAACGTGGAAAATTTCAAGATAAAGTTACGTATCCCGCATATCTACTACCAGCGCCTTTTGTCAACAAAGTAAGCACCATTCCAGGATAAGTAAATGTAGGCATTTCTAAACTATTAGGATAAGACCCACTTATTGTTTCAATGGATGTATTAAATTTGTTTACGACTGAAGATTCAGATCTATATAAATAAATTCTCCCAACTCAAAAAGATGAAGTACCAATAGACCAAGAATTGTAAGACATAGATACATCTATAATTCCTGTGTAAAAAATTTTATTTGAAAGATCTGGAATTTCATTATAAATAAGGTTTGTATCTTGAAGTGAATTATTTAATTTTTTAGTTTGTGCTCCTGTAAACATGAGTTCATATGCTTCAATCATAATTGTTGTAGAAACTTTTATAGAACCAAAAGTAGCAGTTATTACATAAATACCACCACCAAATGAGCTCACACTCGAATCAATAGACAATTTGTATGCATTGCTTGTAATGTTTGTAGCTGAAACGGGCGTAGCAGTTGTAGAACATGTTCAACTAACATCAGCTTCAAGTACTTCTCCACCAACTTCTAATTTCAATGTTGCTTCTGTTTTGCCTTCTTTAATACTTAATGTATTTCTAGTTGTTAAACCAGTCACTAATAATTTAGATTCTCCAGTAGGAGGAATTAAATTAAACATGTATGTACTTCGTAAAAGAACATTTTCAGAACCGTCTATTCCGCCTAATGTAGCAACAATGTTAACGGATAATGGAACAGTGGTACGTTTTTTATATAAAATAGTAGAATATCATCTTTGCCCAACACCTGATGGAGAAATATCAAAGTAATCATACACATTCTCATCAGGAATAACATTACCAGTTCACTCTAACGCTCAAAATACTGCATTATCAGCAGTGGCATCAATATTTAATTGTGCTCTAACATCAAATGATACACCAGGCGTAGTAACACTTGAAATCGGTTCAGCAAGAAATGGACGTGAATTATCTAGATCAGGTTCAGCGGTGACATGGCCAGTAGTTAATTGCATAAATCTTGCAATTGTATTAATAGGATAAACTTGAATTTCAAATGTGAAATAACCAATAGTAGATGAAACACTATTTTTACATTCTGCAACAACTAAATAAGAAGTTAAATCGACAACACTAGCGTTATATTTAAATGCAACCTTTTTCTCATCTGTCTCACTTTGTTCAATAGAAATAAATTCATCACTAACAGAAGAACCATTAGTAAGGTGTCAATAAATAGTATAAATATCTTGTAAATTTGTGATTAATTCCAAATTAATCTGTTTGCCTGTTTCAGATAATATATTACCACTATCACTTTCAATGTGTCCAGATGCTGCTACATCAGCAGGAGAAGCTGTAGATTGAAGAATCGTAATCATGATTATGCTAGTCACTATATCACCGTTATAATTATTTTCTGCTTTAATTTTGACATATGAATTTGATGAGAGTTGGGCATAAGTAGTTTGGTCTAGGGAAACTACAACTGTAGATGCTTGAATAGTTGATAATGTAACGACATTGTTTGCACCTTCTTCTAGTATAGATCAAGTAGTACTTTCTGCATTTAATGTTTCTGTATATTTAGAGAAAGATTGGGAAATAGTTGTAGAGGTAGTACCGCCACTAAGAGTATCGGAACTATTCAAAACTGGAGAAGTAGCAGTTAAAGTAAGAACTTGTTCTGTTTCTGGGTAAAGTGTTATATTAACAATATAGAATTTGCCAGAAATAGTATCTGAAACTCGAATAGAAACAGTTGCAGTATTTTGAACTGCAGTTATATATGATATAGTACAAACCGTTCTATCGTTAGAATCTACAACATAATTAATATAATTTGACCCATCTACAATTGATCATTGCAGATTATCACCCGCTGTAATACCTACAATTTCAGCACGAAGTATCTTAGTTTCACCAACATTTAAGAATGAGTAAGTAGCGTCTTCATTTACATTATTGTTTTGTACTTGAGCACTGATAGCACTCGCAACGGGGTTATTCGATAAACTAATATCATATTTGTCCGTTAAATCTCCATCAGCCGGTTCGTCTCCTTCACCAATAAATGCAACAATTTGCGTGAATAAAGTTGCACCAGCACCAACATTATTACCATAAGTAACAATAAAACGTTTATCATTTTCTTGATCGTGTTCTCAAGATAAATAATTTCGTTCAGCGTCAGGAATGAAAAGCTTTATTGTAGAACCATTTCAATTTTCAACATTTACAGTAAGTATTAATTTTTGTCCAACTGTAGTTAATTGGCTTAAACCTCCACTAATCGTCATTCCAGTGTTTACTTGTGGAATTGCCGGAACTTTTACTATTACTACACATGTATCATATATTCCTTCAGCAACTGTAGCGGTAACAGTGATGGTAACATCCGCTTCAGAAGGAAGAGTATTTACCACTATTGTGGCTCTGCTAGTATCATCAGATGGATTTAAAGTTACATAGGAATTAGTAGTTATGTCTCAACTAATAGGCGCAGTAGTACTTCCTGTTCATGAGCCAACAATAGCAGATAATGTGAATGTCTGTTCAACTTCTTCCAGTGTATATTGGTGATCAGTTAAACTAATTGAAGAGTTAGGAGTTGATGAAACTGTTAATGATTGAGTTGCAGTAACTATACCACCATTGCTTACAGAAATTGTATATTCTCCAGGAGCAACAACTTCGTTTTCTTTAATACTTACTGTGCCAGTAATTTTATTGTTTTCTGGAGTACTAGTAAATGAAATCTGGAAACTATTATTAGGAGATCCAGCAACATCTTTAACAACACCACTTAATCCCGCTAAAGATGCACCATTAATACTTTGTACTTCAAAGTTAATAGGAGCACCAGATGCGTCCATGTATAATTGTGATCCTGTAGGTAAACTTAATACTAAAGCTTGTTCACCAGCGTTAGTATTCCCCCCCCCACTACAACTAGTAATAAGAGCGGATTCAGCAACTAGTCCACTAGCTGCTACAATAGCGCCTGTCCCTGTTAATAATTTAATAACTTTACTTTTTCTCACAATACAATTATATTATAGTTAAGGTTGTTCTAAAGCAATGTTGCAAAAAAAGGTGCTATTTTCATCAAAATATTTTTTAATGTATATATAACTTGTTATATATACATAATTTAGAAAATATAGTTGAGTTATATGAAAGGATACATAAC
>JAISSF010000017.1 GCA_031273215.1 Mycoplasmataceae bacterium | reverse complement strand
CGAGTTATAGTCCTTCCCATATAACTCAACTATATTTTTAATTTTCTATATACTATGTATATAGGTTTTTAAAAAATAACCATTTTATCCCACCGTTTTGCAACATTACTTATAATTTTAATTTATGGAAGCAAATTGACAAGGTATATCAATGACATTAGTCACTTTTTTATTGATTGCCGGAACAATTGTTGCTCATCCTTATATTAAGAAAGTAACTAACACATATTGATTCTGATTGGGTGTTGGAGTTGTATTATTAGTTTATGTTGTAATTTTTAGATACCAATATAATTTCAGCGATTTTTGAAAAGCACAAGATAAGAGTGATCAAGTTGCGGCAAGAGGTTTATTATTAGATTTATGTCCGTTTGTTGCTTTTGTTCTACCAATCACAATGATTGCTGATCCAACTAGAAAAAGTTCATGTGCGTTGGCTTATTTTGGAATCTTTGGTGGTTTAGTTAATTTTATCGGATGTTTTTGTTTTATCGATAGTAAACCTGAATTAGTTGCTCATTGAAGTTGAGAATGAATATTTGTGGGTGATCCTAAAGCTAGATTTTTCTTTATGACTCACTTTATTTTATTATTCTTCTCTCCATTTGTATTATTAAACTCTAAAAGAGTATTATGAAAAGATGTAGTATGAACTCTTGGATTTATCTTTTCTTATTTTGCTTATGTATTAATTTTCGCTCATGTTTTCCACGTTAAATCTCATGCTACTGGTTTAGTTATTGGTGATTGACAAACTGGCGGTGAGTACCAAAAGGCCGGTGCGTTATTAAAATTCTTACCATTCCCTTGAATTACAGTTGTTTTATATGGATTAGTTTATTGTTTGGTTATTGGCGTTATACTTTTGTATATCGAATTACAAAAACACGAAAAGTATGTTTGTAACTATACTTTCAAAGAATTATTTCCTAAGAGACAAAAGATTTCTAATAGGTAAGCATTTTGCTTTAATACTAGGACCAAAACAAACTAATGTTAGAGCAACTAAAGTAGCAAATTTAAGAATACTTGGAATTAAATATTCACTAGGATCAGTTCCAGAGTGTTGTGTTTGGAATACAATTGCGGCAATTAAATCAGTTAAAGAATCGGCTACTTGGTAGAAAGTTCCTAAGAATACAAGTGATACAGCAATAATACCAAACGCAACATTCTTTTTGCTTTCATATACTTTTTTAATTAAACCAAATAAGATTGTTAAACCAATTCCGAAGAACACTAATAAAGAAGTTCAGTTACCAGCTAAATCACAGAATGAATAAATACCTGATGTTGTATTATCATAATATACACCTTGATATACACCTCTATAGTAGAATGCACCAATTGCTGTAAATACTACGAATATGATACTTTCAAATATTAAAAGAGTTAAAGCAAATTTCTTAGCATCGTCAATGTTAACTTTCTTTTTTAATCAAGCATTGAATTTGTTGTTATCATTTTTAATTACATCGTAGCAGAATACATCTGCATAAATTGCTAAACCATTAACGATTGCGACAATTGCTACGAAGATAAGGAATAAAATAATAAATAATAAAACTTTACCAGGACCAGAAGTTAAAATATCAAATCATCCAGTAATTGCACCGCCAGGAGCACCTAATAACATACCAATTGAGATTAATAAATAAATAACACCAGTTAAAGCAACTCCTAGAGATAAAGCCATAGAGAATTTCTTAGGTTCTTTCATATCGCCATAAACTGCACCAGCATTATAGAATCCGTCAAAAGCAAAGAAGATAGCTGGAATAGAAGCGATTACTCCAAATGTTTGTGGAGAGAATGCCGTTAAACTAAATGGAGCAGAATTGTTTAAAACTGTATTTTGTGCTTCACCTGTATATGCAAAGAAGAAAATACCACCAAAAATAGCAAATAGAATAGGAATAAATTTAGCAAAAGTTAATCAATAGTTTTGTACTAAAGATACTTTTTTATTAATAGTTGCCATATATTGAAAATAAGCAAAGATAACTAAGCAAATTAAAGCAACTGATCATCAAGGTAATACACATTTATCTCTAAAGTATACACTCAATGAATCTTGTAAAGACATTACTGCGTAATATGCTAATAATACTATACTTGCAGGTATATAGAATCAGAACATAAAGTTTCTAAATCCTTTATATATATTAGTTCCACAAATACTTTTCATTCAACCAACATAACCTAAAGCGTTATCATATCCTGTCTTTTTAATAATGTCTCCTAAACACATACAAATACAGAAAACTGCGAAAATAGCGATAATTCAAGCAACAACTGAGAAAACGATTGAACCTGTATTACTTAAGATAGTTTGGTTTTTAAAAAAGATACCAGAGCCAATAATGTTTCCTAAAACTAGGAACATTACGGTCATTACACTTACATTCTTTTTCATGTTAATATATATATATATATTATAACATTTAATCAATATTTTTTGTTAGTCATACAGGAATATCGGCTACATCATGTTCACCTTTTGTACAAATAGCAATGTAATAATCTCCTCTATGAGCGGTTTTTATTGAAGTTTTTTCAAGAATAGTTTCAATGCTTGTACTTAAATAATGTGGATCTTGAAAACATTTAAAATATGCTTCTCTTGTTGTTCAATCTAAAAAGAAATCATTTCTATTAACTGGTATTTTATCTTCTTTAGAAAATTTTTGTTTAACAATTTTTTCTCAAGCAATTTTTCTATTACCATTTTCTACATCAATGCCAATTGGTTCATCACATTCAGCCATCATGCACATTGGATATGAATGGGAAATAGAAAAGAATTTCTTAGTAACCATTTTTTTTAGTTTCTTAGAAGCAAATGCTAATTTTTTATCTTTAATACTCTTATATTTTTTCATTGCACTATCAAAATTAAATGCATAGTTTTTTTCTAAATCTAAATTTATTGTATATATCTTAATCATAATTATTTATTAACGTTAAATCTGAAATATACTACATCTCCATCAACCATAATGTAATCTTTACCTTCAATTCTTAGCTTTCCAGCCTCTTTAACCTTTAATTCACTACCGAGACTGATTAAATCACTAGACTTAGTAACTTCGGCTCTAATGAAGCCCTTTTCAATATCACTATGAATTATTCCTGCACATTGAGGAGCGGTCATACCTTTTTTAAATGTTCATGCTTTAGTTTCATCAACCCCAAAAGTGAAGAATGTTTGTGTACCTAATAATGTGTAGGTAGCATTAATTAATTTATTTAAACCAATCTCTTTGATATTTAAATCTTGTAGGAACATTACTTTTTCTTCATCATTTAATTTAGAGATCTCATATTCCATAGCTATAGCTAAAGGGATAATAGCACATTTACCACCAATGTATTCTTTGAATTTTTTATAGTTTTCATTCTCTTCTGGGTTAGCGATGTGTGATTCATCTATATTAGCGATATATAAAACCGGTTTAGCGGTTAACAAATTATATTGTTTTAAAAATACAGATTCTTGATCGCTATAATCTTTTGGATTAATGAATTGGTTTGCTCTAAGTGTGTCCATAATTCTTTTAGCAACATTTTGTTCAAAGATTGCTTCTTCTTTTCCGGCTTTAGCATTGCTAACGATTTTGCTTCATCTTTTTTCCATAGTATCTAAATCTGCGATAATTAGTTCTGTGTTGATTATTTCACAATCTCTAATTGGATCAACATCATTCATAACGTGAGTAATACTTGGATCGCTAAAGCATCTAACAACATGACATATTGCATCTACGTCTTTAATATTATTTAAGAATTGGTTACCTAATCCTTCTCCCTTACTCGCGCCTTTGACTAATCCAGCAATATCAGTAAAAGAACAAAGAGCAGGAGTTAATTTAAGTGGATTAATCAATTTACCTAAAGCGATTAATCTTTCATCTCATACTTTTACTACTCCAACATTCGGTTCAATGGTAGCAAATGGATAGTTAGCTGCTTCTACTTGTGAATTAGTAATTGTATTAAATAATGTTGATTTTCCAACGTTAGGTAAACCAACTATACCTGCTGAAAGTCCCATTATTCCGAATCGTTTTCTCCTGCACCAATTAATGATTTAAGTTTATTGAAATCTTGTCCAGATTTTAAATTCTTCCATGCTCTGTTTTCAATTAATCTAATTTGGTCTTTAGTTTTTCCCATTCTATTAGCAGTTTCTTCTAATGAAAGTGGATCTTCAAGAGCATCACCATCAATATTAATTCCTCAACGTAATTGTAATACTTTTAATTCATCTGCACGAAGTTTTTCTCTCATTAATTTTTTAATTTTTTCTTGTTTCTCATTAACGATTGGAGCATTTGTTGGGCTACTTGAAGCATCATCTTTAATAAAGTCTGAAATGTGTGATTCATCATCGTTTCTTAATTCTTTTTCTAAAGAGATAGGAGATTGTGCGATTCTCTTGAAATCAATAATTTTATTTTCACTATATCCTTTTTTCTCTCCACCTAAAGCATCACTAATTTCTTTGATTGAAGGGATTTTACCATTTTCATTAGTTAAGTGTTCTTCCATTAATCTAATTTGGTTTAATTGTTCACTCATGTTAGCGGGAATAGAAATTAAACGACCGTAGCTACCGATTGTTTTTGTAATCGCTTGTCTAATTCATCAAGTAACATATGTAGATAATTTTCAACTACTTGTTCAGTCAAATTTATCAATACCAGTCATTAAACCAATATATCCTTCTTGAATTAAGTCTTCTAAATCAATACCACGGTTGATATGTTTACGAGCCATAGATACAACCAAACGTAAGTTAGATTCAATTAATTTACTTCTACCGATTTTTCTAATAATATCGCTCTTGCTTCCTAACATCTTAATATATTTCTTTTCTTCTTCTCCACTTAAAGGTTTAGAAGCAGCAATTGTACCACCAAACATTTTCTTTAATAAACTGTTAACGTTATTACTTGAGCTAACTCTAGAAGATTTAACCATATTATTTAGGTGTTCAGCTAATGGGGTGTTAACTTTATCAGCCTTACCAATCATTGCTACGTTATTATTAGTTAATTTCTCAACAATATAGTCAATTTGTTCTTTTGTTAATTCTTTATTATTAAATTCTTTAATGAATGTAGAAGTTCTTATAGAAGTTTCACCAGTTGTTTTAGTTTTAATTTTATTAGAAGAGAATAACTTCTTAAATATTCCATCGATTTGTTCGTTAGAAATTTTAGGATTAAATGGTTCAACGACTTTAACAGCTTTTACTTTAGCAACAGGTTTAGCTTTCTTAATAGGTTTTTTAGCTACCGGTTTAGATTTCTTTTGTAATTTTTTAGATTTAGCAGGAGATTTTTTAGCAACTGGTTTAGATTTCTTAACTGGTTTCTTAGCAACCGGTTTAGCTTTCCTAACAACCCTTTTAGATTTAATAGATGCTTTCTTATTAACTACTACTTTTGTCTTTTTAGCTTTCATTACCGGTTTCTTAACTTGTTTTTTACTTGATTTAGACTTAATTAATTTTTTTTTACTCACTAAATATATTATATGTATATAATAATAATAAGACATTAATATAAAATGTTCTTTGTCTAACAAGACATACTCCACAAGAAACATATGGCAAAATACGAAATTGATTTATTAGTAAAAGGTAGCTTAACTGAAGCAGCTGCTGAATCTTCAATTAAAGAAATCGTTGGTTTAATTAACAAACAAAAAGATTTTAATGAAGACAAATGAGGCAATAAATTATTAGCTTATAAAATTAGAAAAGAAACTAATGCATATTATTTTATATATACATTTGATTGTGAAGAACCGGCTATCTTAGTTGAATTCAGAAGATTATGTAATATTAATGATAATATCTTACGTTCCTTAATTATTAATTTAGAGAAATGTTACGGATATAAAGCTTCAATTAACCCTAATAAAGTTGCTAAAGCTAAATTGATGAATGATAAATATAAAAAAAGACAAGAAGAGTGAAAGAACAAAAAGAATGAAGCTGCCGTTGTTGATACAGTATTGAACTTATCTGAGGTAGCTGACGAAGAGGAGATTGAAAATGAATAAGGTATTTTTAGTAGGTAGAATTTCTAGTGATCCAATTTTAAAAGTTACTAATAACGGTAATGAAGTAGTTAATGTTAACTTAGCTGTTAATGATTCTAGAAACAGAGATCAATCTTACTTCTTCCCATGTGTTGCTTGAAGCACAACTGCTACATATATTAATACATATGTTAAAAAAGGTGATATGGTTGGAGTTGATGGTAGACTTACTCGTAGAAGCTACGTTAATAAAGAAGGCAAAGAAACATATGTTACTGAAATCGTTATTGATTCTATTAATTCATTAGCAAAATCAACTAAAACATTAAATAGTAGTGAAACTGCTGTTGATAAGATTTATAATAAAACTATAGCTAGTGAAGGCGAAGTTGGCTCCGATGAGATCGACGACCTTACTAACTTATTAATAGACAAAGGAGGAAATAATTAATGGAAAATAATAAAAAACCCGTAACTGCTCATAAAAGACATTGCTATTTCTGTATCTCTGGTACAAATGTAATTGATCACAAGAATGTTGAATTATTAAATAAGTTCATCGCTTATGACGGAAAAATTAAACCTCGTAGAATTACTAACGTATGTACTAAACACCAAAGAATGCTTACTAATGCTATTAAACGTGCTAGATTAATCGCATTACTTCCTTTCGTAAAGGAGTAGAACTATGAAAATAAATAAACAAGCATTAATTAATAAAGTAGAAGCAACACAAATTAGAAATGATATTCCCGCATTCAACTCTGGGGATGAAGTAAGAGTTCACTTCAAAATTATTGAAGGTGCTAAAGCTCGTATTCAAAAATTACAAGGTATTGTTATTAGAGTTAGAGGTGGTGGATTAAATAAAACATTCATCCTAAGAAGAGAAACATTAGGTATTAACTCTGAATTCTCTTTCAATGTAAACAATCCTAATATCGTTAAAATTGAAGTTATTAAAATTGGTAAAGTTAGAAGAAACTACATTTCATATATGAGAAACCGTCACGGTAAATCTGCTAGAATTAAATCTGGTATTAAGACTGACGCAAAATAATGAATAAGGCTCTTATCGCTTATTTAGATGAGTTAATTAATAGAGAGAAAGGTTTCTATTCAATTGAAGAAGTACAAAAGATTGATCAACTTAATGATTCTAATTCATTAGCGTTAAAAGAATATTTACATGATATTATTTATATGCCCCACCGTGTAATGATTACTAGAGCTAAAATTGAAAAGATTAAAGAACTATACACAAATGCTTAAATTCCAAATAAACGATCCTAAACATTTATTACCTAAAATTAATTTTAAAGCAATTGTAAAAGGTATAGAAGGTTCTGGATTCTTTGAAGTATCGATTATCGATTCTAAACAAATTAAAGCGCTAAATAAAAAATATAGAAAGATCGATGAACCCACAGATGTATTAAGTTTTTGCATGAATGATCAATTATTAGGAGAAATCTTTATTGCTTATGATTATGCTGTTAAAGAGGCTAAATCTCACAAATGAAGTATTGAATATGAGATTGCATTATTATTTGTTCATGGTATTCTCCATTTATTAGGTCATGATCACTATGATAAGAAAACTAAAAAAGTTATGTTTGATTTACAAAACAAAATATTAAATGAAACTTTCAAATAGATTATTAGCTATAGCTACACGTATTTCTAAAAAAGATAATGTCATTGTCGATGTTGGCTGTGATCACTGTTATACTTCTATCAATGCTTTACTAAATTGTAATACTAAATTTGCTTTCAATATTGATGTCGCGAATGCACCTTTGCAATCTGGTGTTAAAAACATAGAGAAATATAAATTAATTAATAAAACTAAAAATATTGTATCTAATGGTTTAAAAACAAAAGAGATTGATAAGAAAATTGATTATTGCATTATTTCTGGACTTGGTGGAAATACAATCGTAGAGATATTAGAAAACTCTAGTGTTAAAAATATTAACGAATATATCTTAGTTGCCAATGATCATCCAGAAGTAATCAGAAAATATATTAATGATAATAAATTAAAAATATCTTATGAAGAGATTATTAAAGAAAGAGGTTTCTTCTTTCATTTAATTCAAATATCTCCTAAAGGTTTAAGTGTCAAAACAGAACAAGATATATTATTTGGACCATATATATTAACACACCGTAATGATAATTTTAATGAATATCTACAATTCTTGCTTACTAAATATAAAAAAGTTATGAATACTGGTATTAAGAAATTCGATAAACAAATAGAATTAATTAATAATCTTATCTAATAGTTTATTAGCTACTACTGGATTAGCTTGTCCTCTTGTTTCTTTCATCAATTCTCCCATTAAGTGTTTTTTTACTTTATCTATATTGTGTAGGTTAGCGTTAATAAATTCAATATTTCTTTCTTTAATACTATTTAATTTATTTAATAATTCATTTTCATCAGTTACTTGTACAAAACCGTGTTGGTTAATAATTGTTTGTGGATCTTGTTTATCTACAATGATGTGTAATAAAATAGTTTTCGCTTGTTTACCGTTAATTTTACCTTCTTGAATAAACTTAAGCATATCAATAAAGTTTTTGATAGTGCTTTCTTCTAATTGGCTAATACTAATTTTTTGTTCAGTTAAGATTTTAGGTAACTCTACCACAACCCATGTTAAAGTTAATGCAGGATTATTTACTTGTTTGTTTACTAAAATAAATAATTTATATTGTTCATAGTTATCTAATAATTGATTAATAATATTCTCTGATAGATTATGTGATATTAATTCATCTTTTATTTCATTAGGTAATTTAGGAATTTGCATTGCGTCAATTAAATGTTGAATATTGATTGGGATAATATTAGGTTCTGTGAAATATCTATAATCTGTTTCTTCTCCCTTATCTCTCATAAATACTGTTTCATATTTAGTATCATCGAATCTTCTAGTCGCTGGTTTTACTTTATCTCCACTGTTTAATATATTAGTTTGTCTTTCAATTTCAAATTCAATAGCTTTAGCTAAATTAGAGAAAGAGTTAATGTTCTTAACTTCTACTTTGCTTCCTAAAACATTATCATTAGCATTTGCTAAGGAAATATTTAAATCTACTCTTAAACTTCCACTTTCCATCTTTCCATCGCTAATGCCACAGAAGATTAAATTTTGTTTTAACGCTGTTAAGAAATCAATTGCTCGCTCTTTTGAATGAATTACTGGTTTAGTTACGATTTCAATTAAAGGGACACCCGCTCTATTGTAATCTAATAGTATTTCACCACTATCATTGAATTGTTTGGCGGTATCTTCTTCTAAATGAATTCTTTCGATTGCTACACCATTTAATTCTCCATTTGTACCAATTGGATGAAATTGTTGAGTAATTTGGTAACCTTTAGGTAAATCTTGATAAAAATAATTCTTTCTATCAAATTGTAATACTGGATCAATTTTCATTTTAAGTATTTTAGCAAGTACGATAGCTAATTCTATTGCTCTTTTATTAGGCATAGGTAATGTACCAGGGTGTGATAAATCAATTTCATTAATATTTGTGTTAGGCGCATCATCAACATTATTTTTGCTCGTACTAAACATTTTCGACTTCGTTAAAAGCTCGGTATGAATTTCTAAACCTATGGTAACTTTATACATTAATAAAATTATATGTTATATAGAATTATGTAGTGAAGCATTATATAATATACTTCGAATACAACATGAAAATAAAAAATAGTATAGTGAAATTTTTATTACCAATTACTAGTTTTACTCTTGCTGGGGGGGGTCTTTGCTCCATTGGTTCTAACTAGTTGTGATTCTAAAAGTCTAACTATCGCTAGAACAGATCAAAATGTACTTGAAGTAAATAATAGTTATATACTTAATGGAACATATAGTGCCAAAAAGGTAAATACTAATTCTAATTGAACATTCACATGCTCTGATCCAGATGAATTTGATCTAGGTGACGGTCCAAGCGAAGGCGAGTGATTGATAACTTTTGAACCAACTCAAATAAAAGAATATTGATTTAAATTTTCTGTGGATGGATGCGCATCTAACACTATTAAAGTTAATGTTTCTGCACCAATCCCTACTTTAACACTTGTGGCAACTTCTCCAACTAGTAGTACATTTGGGCCTCAATTTAATATTACAGGCACTTATACTACTCAAAACTTTGATGACTTAACCCCTAATCTTGAATTGTATGGAGCGGATTCTGCAGCATTTAGTGATTTTAGTATCGATCAAGATGATTTTGCTTTCGAATGTAGTTTACATGCTAATACCGCTCCTGGTGATTACAAATTACAGTTAAGAGATATTGTCACTAATACAATTTCTAATTTTATTACAATTACAATTACTGGTACAATGCCGGAATACAAAAATACTAGTGGCTCCGACTGAGATGGAATGATTAATGGAACAATTGGTTTGGAGTTAAACAATGCCGAACATACCGCTAAAATCGATGTCAATAGTGGCATTACCACAAATAATTTGGTTATCCCTCAATATGTAAGTCCTGATAATGGCGTAAATATTTATACCATTACTAGTATCGATAATGATGCTTTTTTAGATGGGACTGGATTATCAGGAACTATAACCTTCCCTCAATCTATCACTCATATCGGTGCTCATTCATTTGCTAACTGCACTAATTTGAGTGGAACGTTAACTTTACCTAATAATTTACAAGAAATATCATATGGTGCATTTCAAAACTGTACAAATCTTACCGGTACATTAGTTATACCTAACACGGTGACATCTATAGGACCTTATGCATTTTGTTTATGTAGTGGAATGACGGGAAATTTGCACCTTTCAAGTCAGTTAGAACAGATCAATTTAATGGCTTTTGCTGGTTCAGGATTTACCGGTGGGTTAGCTATCCCAACTAGTGTCAATCAAATATTCTCGAATGCTTTTGATTCTACGAATTTTAATTCTATATTTATTCCTTCTTCTGTTACCAATATAGCCGCAGGAGCATTTGCTAATTGTAATAATGTTGCCGAACTTGTACTACATGATTTTACTAGTACCCCGCCTTGACAAGAAGTAAATATTTTTGCTGATTTAGGTCAAAGTGTCCCAGAATATGAAAATAAGAATGTAAAAATTAGTAACGGATGAGGTGAAGCTCAAAACGCAAAAACGTTTTTAGTAGCGAGAGGGCTTCCTAGTGAATGAAATGTTATTATAGTTTAATAATTGTCTTAAGTATTAAGCACACTCCATTAGCATCCTTATTTTAATTAAAATATAATAATATCATGCAACAAGTTATATTAACTGGAGTACAACCAACAGCATCAGGATTACATTTAGGAAACTATTTTGGAGCAATTTTACCGATTCTTAATATCCAAAAAGATAATGAAAATAAATCTATTTATCTATTCGTAGCCGATTTACACGCAATTACTAACCCGGATGTAGTTATTGATACTAAAAATAAAGAAAACTTATTATGTACATATATTGCTAGTGGTGTAGATATTAAGAAAACACATTTATTCTTCCAATCTGATGTTCCTGCTCACGCTGAATTAGGCTGAGTATTAATTTGTAATACCACATATGGTGAATTAAGTAGAATGACTCAATTTAAAGATAAATCTGCTAAATCAGTACAAGCTAATGGTACAGCTTCTATTCCTACTGGTTTATTAGTTTATCCTCCTTTGATGGCTGCTGATATCTTATTGTATGATACAAATATCGTTCCTGTTGGTGCTGATCAAAAACAACACGTAGAGATTACAAGAAACATTGCTGAAAGATTTAACAATAAATACGGTAAAACATTTACTATCCCTGAACCACAATTTAGCGAAGAACAAGGAAGAATTACTGATTTACAAGATCCAACTAAGAAAATGTCTAAATCCGCTGCTAATAAAAACGGTGTAATCTTTTTAAATGATACTAAAGAAGAAGTTGCTAAAAAAATTAAAGTAGCAATTACTGATAACTATAACTCTGTTAAATACAATCCATCTAAACAACCAGCTATTACCAACTTAATTACAATCTACAATTTAATTACTGGCATGAGCATTGAACAAATCGAAAGTAAATATGCTAATATTAAAAACTATGGTGAATTTAAAAAAAATTTAACTGAAGTAGTAGTTAATTTCCTTTCTAACTTCCAAGAAAAGTTTGCTGAAGCTAAAAAGAATATTAAAACTATTTATAAACAAGTAGAAGAGAATACTAAAGTAGTTTCTGCAATTGCTGATAAGAAAGTAGCATTAGTGTATAAGAAAATCGGATTAAGATAATACTTTATCTACTTCTTTCATTCCTGCAGCAATAGTTAATTGTTTATTTTTATATGAACAACAATCTCCACATGCATAAATATTTTCAATATTAGTCATTTGTTTAGTATTTACAATAATTTTACCATTCTCTAATTTTAATTTACATAAGTATGTATATTTATTGGATTCAACTTTATGTCCATATTGAACAACTACAAAATCAAATGGGATAGATTCAATACTGCCAACAACATTATCTTTTAACACAATTGCTTCATTATTTTTAATTTTAATTGGAGTTTTATTTAATAATACTACTACTTTAGAATTAGCTAAAGTTTTTTTCTTTTGTGGACTAATACGCATTTCTTCTCTTCTATGAGTCAATACTACACGTTTAGCAATTTTAGATATTTGGATAGCGTAATCAACCGCAGAATCTCCTCCACCTAATACAATTACATTTTTATTCTCAAATACATCAATATCATTGATATCATACAATACATTATTTTTTATTCCTGGAATCTCTAAAGGTGTAGGAGTTAAAATACCTAAACCAGTACAGAATAAAATCTTTTTTACATAGATTCTTGGCATATTATCTAATAGTACTTCAAAATTATCATCACACTTGTTAATTTTAACAATACTAATGCTTCTTAAAATATCTCTTTTAACTTTCTTGCTTCAATTTTCAGTTAATTGTCTGCTTGTGATTCTTTTGATCTTGGGAATATTTTCAATTTCTTTTTCAGGATATAAAATAATCGGTTGACCGCCGATATTATTTCTCTTTTCTACGATTAGAAAACTTTTCTTTTTTGATTTTAATTTATTTCCAGCATACAAACCAACTGGACCCGCACCAATTATTAAATAATTTAATACATTATTATTTTTCATATATAAATTATAATTAAAGTATGTCATTACAAGCTAACGCTGCTAAAAAAATATTTGCTGTATTTCAAAAGAATATCTCTAAATCGGAGAGAAAACTTTTAATGTCTTCTCATATGTTTGCTAAAATTCTAATTCCAACGTTCATTAGAAGAAAAATTGATATTAGCATAGAAAGACTAAATGGATTTGATTATGTAGTTATGAAACATAAAAAACATAATACCAACAACAAAGTAATGTATATTCATGGCGGAGCATTTATTTTTGAAATCTCTGCATTGCACTTTATGCAAATATCTGAGATTATTAATAAAACATATGCAACCTTCTACGTGCCTATCTACCCATTAACTAATGATAAATATAGTTCACAAATGGATACAATTAACTTTTTAACTAACTTATATAAAGTAATGTGCGATGAATCGGATAAGAAAACAAAAATTACTATTATGGGTGATTCGGCTGGAGGTAACTTTGCTTTAATTCTTGCTCAATTAGCTAAAAAAAATAAATTAAGAATTGCTGATAATGTTATTCTAGTAAGTCCATTCCTTACATACGAGTATGACAAGAAGTATGATAAAATAGCCGGTAATGATCCAGTATTACCTCCATTATTATTAAACACCGCTAAAGCATGACAGTTACAAGATAATAACCCTAAAAACCCTTTATTCTCTCCTATATTTGGAGATAGTAAAGGTGTTGGGAAAATATTTATCTTCTGTGCAGAGAATGAAATCTTTATTCACTTAATTAGACATTACTGTAACCAATTATTAAAACAAAAGATTTGATACTATTTAGATGTTGCTAAAGGATTATTCCATGATTACCCTATATTTACAACCACTAAAGAAGCTAAAATTGTGATCAATAAAGTTAGTGATATTATTAAAAATAAAAAACCTTCATAACATATAATACTCGTATGGTAGGATTTTCCTTCGTAATTATTGCTTTTTGTATCCTTGGATATTTAGTCGGTAATGTATTATTTGCTCAAGTATTGGCACAATTTTATAAGAAGAACTTAAGAAAAGAAGGCAGTTTCAATCCGGGAGCTACTAATTTAGTGAGAACTACTAAAAATAGATGAATTGGTATATGTGCTAGTTTATTAGATGCTGCTAAATGTTATTTAATTGTTTTAGCTTGTGGATATGCTACATATAACAATTTGCACTTACATACATTTGGAAAATACTCTCAAAACTGAGCTGTATATATACCTGGATTATTTGTAATCTTTGGCCACTGTTTCCCTTTAATGTATTTTATTACATTCTTCAAGAAAAACGCTGAAGCTGCTAAAGAGTTTACTGGTGGTAAAGGTGTAAGTTCATTTGGTGGATTAGTTATTGCTTTCAGCCCTTATGTTGCGCTTTGTGGTATTGCGATATGAACTTTAGTATTAGTAATTTCTAAATATGTATCACTAGCTTCAGTAATAACTGTATTAGCTTGTTGTGGTTTAATGTGAGTTCCACAATTACAATTATTCTACTTTACACATATGCCTTTCTCTTCTTTATGAGGGGTATTTATGATTATGTTAATTGGTGCTATCTATATCGTTTGTCGTCACAAACCTAACTTAATTAAAATTCATAATAAAACAGAATCTAAAGCTTTTAGTAAAAATAAATAATCATTATTAAGGTTATTTTTATATTTGATGAGTAAATATACCTTCTAGTATAGAAAAGCACTCGAATAGGTTTCTAAAACGTTTGTAGACACATATTCTATTCAGTTCTTAGGTTGTTTAGTTTAACGATGTTTCTATTAAATTATACTTAAAATTTTTCAACTGATCCTGAATGAATTGGCAATAACATATTTGATGATTTTGGAGAAACTGGCACTGTTAGAGTTACTGGTTCTCATTCATATTTATGAACTTCTGAAGACGCTTTGACATATTTGATTGAAAAAGGTTTACCTAGCACTGGGTGAACAGCTGCATAACATATATGTTAGTTTTATAATATAATACTAATATGGCTAAAGTAATAATTAAAGGTGATTTCAACGAAGCAGTTCGTAGATTTTCACATATTACAATGGAAACTAAAAAGGCTGCTAAGAAACATGAATACTATCTAAGACCAGGTTTAAGAAAAATTGAAAAATCTAAAGAAGCTTTAAAAACAAATGCAAGAGCTAGGAAAAGAATTGCTAAAAGAACTGCTACTATTTAATAATATTAAATATATTCATTTTAATATTGAATAATAATATTATTCTTCTTTGTTTCAGTCGTTATTAAATTTCTTGAATGGTTTTCTATCTCCACCAAATCTAGATCCACTACTACGTCCGCCACCAAATCCACCAGGTTTTCTATCTCTATTGAATCCTCCACCAAATCCACCAGGTTTTCTATCTCTGTTGAATCCACCAGAAGATCTTCCACCACCAAATCCACCTCTACTACCACCAAATCTAGGTTTGCCACCAAATCCTCCAGATCTTCCTCCTCTAGATCCTCCGCTGCCAGGACGACTATTAGATTGATCCATTCTAATTTCTCTACCATTAATCTCTTTAATTGTTTTTAATTCTTCAACTTTATCTTTTTTAATAGTGATGAATCCAAACATATCTTTTAAATATACATCAGAAATATCAGTTGGCAATACTTTAGTATTTTTGAAGATATAGTCTTTAAATGATTCACTATCAAAACCATCTTTAGTACCAACGTTTATAAATAATCTATCTGAATCTGGATCTTGAGTTCTAAAACTACCAGCACTAGGACTTGCAGGGATAGTATTGTCAAATTCTAAACCTTCTAATTTTAATTCAGGAATATCAGTTTTAATATATTTACTTAAGTTTTCAATCTTTCAATTACCTTTTTCTTCAGAGAATAAGAATGATGAACCAACATTACCAGCTCTTCCTGTTCTACCGATTCTATGAACATATGATTCATTATTTTGAGGGAACTCATAGTTAATTACTGCATCAATGTTATCTACATGGATACCACGAGCAATAATATCAGTTGCAATTAAGATGTTATATTTAGATGCTCTAAAATCATCCATTGCTTTTTTTCTAGCATTTTGTGATAAGTTAGAGTGAATTGCATTAGTTCTTAAACCATTTTCAGCTAATTTTTCTTTTAATCATTTAGCTGTATGTTTAGTATTGGTGAAGATAATTACATTTTTTAAGTTAAAATCTTTAACTAATTTAACAATAGCACTAATTTTCTTATCTTTGTTTAATTTAATAAAGTATTGTTTAATATTAGCGTTAGTTTCTTGTTGATCAGTATTCTCTACTTTATAAATAAATGGATCTTTTTGGTTACGTTTAGATAAATTCATAATATCTTCACTCATAGTTGCTGAAACTAGTATAGTTTGGTGAACATTGGTAATATTAGACATAATATTTAATACGTCTTTTTTAAATCCAATGTTAAACATTTCATCAACTTCATCTAATACGATTGTCTTAATAGTATTTAAATTAATGTTTCTTCTCTTAATATGATCTAATAGTCTTCCACTTGTAGAAATTAAGATTTGTGGTTTGTTTTGAATTGCTCTAATTTGTTTTTGAATATCTACTCCACCTAAGATTTCAACCATCTTTAATCCATTAAGGTATTTACCAATTTTAACTGCTTCAGCATATATTTGGTTAACCAATTCTCTAGTTGGACATAAAATAATAGCTTGTAGTTCACCATTATTTAAATCGATCTTATTTAATAAAGGTACTAAGAAAGCGGCAGTCTTACCCGTTCCTGTTGGTGCTTGAGCCAAAATATCTCTACCTTCAAGTTCAACATTAATAACAGCTTCTTGAATAGCAGTCATGTCAGTGTAACCACCATCATTGATTGCTTTAATTAGTTCAGGTTTTATATTTAATTCTTCAAATTTCATAAACGCATCGGACATTCATAAATTTTATATAAAACAAATATCTTATTATTATTATATAATATTATTAAGACAATGGCAACAAAATTAATTAAACCTCGTAGTCGTGGTAAACGTAACATCATTGTTATCGATTATAAAAAGCATTTAACTACTGATACTCCCAATAAACAATTATCTAAGAGTATTCACAATGAATCAGGTAGAAACAACCAAGGTAAGATTACTACAAGACACCGTGGTGGTAAAAATAAAAGAAAATACCGTAACATTGACTATAAAAGAAATGTATTTGATATTCCTGCAATTGTTAAAACAGTTGAATATGACCCAAATAGAACATCATTCATTTCTTTAATTGTTTATGCTAATGGTGCTAAATCATATATTATTGCTCCTAAAGATATTAAAGTTGGAGAAACTATTATTAACTCTAATGTAGCTGATATTAAAATTGGTAACTGTATGAGGGTTGGTAACATTCCTGAAGGTATTTTTGTTCATAATGTTGAATTAGTTCCTGGACAAGGTGGAAAATTAGCTCGTAGTGCTGGTAGCTCAGTTCAAGTATTGGGTAAAGATGAAACTGGTAAATATACAGTATTAAAATTATCTAGTGGTGAAACTAGAAAAGTTCCTAATGATGCATTAGCTACAATCGGTATCGTTTCTAATGAGGACCACAACATTATCAACTTAGGTAAAGCTGGTAAGAGTAGATACTTAGGTATTAAACCAACAGTTCGTGGATCTGCTATGAACCCTTGTGATCACCCTCACGGTGGTGGTGAAGGACGTCAAGGTGTTGGTCACGATGCTCCTAGAACTCCTTGAGGTAAGAGACACATGGGTGTTAAAACAAGAAGACCTAACAAACCTTCTAACAACTTGATTGTTAAGAGAAGAAAAGGCAAACACTTGTAGTTTGTTAATTAATAATATATTAATATATAGTTTATAAAAGAAACAATTTAAGGCTTATTCTTAATCTAGAATTATAATAATTCTATGAGTAAAAATATAAATAATTTAGATTTAGCTAGTCAAGTAAAAATAAATAAGACAAGATTTGAAAATAATACGTTATATTTTAAACGTGCTTTATCTGTATTAGAATTAGCTAAATTGATCAATAAACAGCCAACACAAATTATTAAGATTCTTAAGAGAGAGGATATGAATAATGATACAGTATTAAATGAAGAAGATATTGGAGAAGTATGTATCTTTTATGGTTTTGATTTCAATAAAGAAGTAGATATTAATGAAAAAGAAGTATTCAACCACATTGATATTGTTGATGATCCTAATGATTTAGAAACCAGAGCACCCATTGTAACTATTATGGGACACATTGACCATGGTAAAACTACTTTATTAGATTACATTAAGAAAACAAGATTACAACAGAAAGAAGTTGGTGGTATTACTCAATCTATCGGTGCTTACCAAATTAAATATAACAACTCGCCAATTACATTCATTGATACCCCTGGCCACGAAGCATTTAATAATATGCGTGTTCAAGGCGCTAATATCACGGATATTATTGTTATTGTAGTAGCAGCTGATGATGGTGTTAATAAACAAACAGTTGAATCTATTAAAATTGCTAAACAAACTAAATTACCAATTATTGTATTTATTAATAAAATGGATAAACCTAATATTAATTCAGAAAATATTCTAAATCAATTAACAGATAATGATTTAATGCCTGAAGAATGAGGTGGAACTACAATGATTGTTAAAGGTTCTGCAATTACAGGCATGGGAGTCGATCAATTATTAGAAACAATTATCTTACAATCAGAAATGCGTGAATATAAAGCAAACTACAAGAGAATGGCTATCGGTACAATTATTGAATCTGGTATTAAAAAAGGTTTAGGCGCTTACAATACAGCTATTATTAAAAATGGTACATTACATAAAGGTGACTTCGTCATTGCCGGAAGTAGCTTTGGCAAAATCAAAATTATGTTTGATGAAAACAATAAAGAAGTAAAAGATGCTTTACCTTCTACTCCAGTTATGTTAATTGGATTAAATAAACCTGCTTCAAGTGGACAAAAATTCATAGTTTCTACAGATGAGAGACAAATGAAAGAATTAGCTAGTAAAGTTAATGAAATTGAAAAACAAGAAATCTCATTTAACAATGAAGTAGTTGAAGGACACGAAAGATTTAATGTTATTATTAAGAGTGATGCGTATGGAAGTATGGAAGCGATTAACCATTTATTATCTCAAATTAAGATTGAAGGAGTAGATTTAGTGGTAGTTTCTAGTGGTATTGGTGGAATTAGTGAAAGCGATGTTACTTTAGCTAAAACTGCTAAAGCAATTATCATTGGATTTAATGTAAAACCTACCAATGATATTAAAGAATGAGCTAAAAAATCAGAAGTAAAGATTTTATTCTATGATATTATCTATAAATTACAAGATGAAGTGATGGAAATGATGACTGGTGCGCTAAAACCGGTAGAACAAGAAATTGAAATTGGAGAAGCTGTTATTCAACAAATCTGAGAACACTCAAAAGTTGGTACAATTGCTGGATGTAAGTGTACTAGTGGAGAAATCACAAGAAAAGATAACGCTCGTGTACTAAGAGACGGAGTAGTTTTATATAAAACTAAAATCGGTTCTATGAAACACTTTAAAGATGAAGTTGCTAAAATTTCTAACGAGCAAGAATTTGGAATTACTTTGGAGAAAATCAATGATTTAAAAGTTGGAGATATCATTCAATGTTATAAACTAACAAAATAATCATTAAACATATATAATATATACATATATGTCAACTAAATTAGTAAATCTTGAAGGTAAAGAAGTTGGATCTGGTGATATCAAAAATCTTTTAATCGATAAAGTTCACAAACAATGTATGTTCGAGCAAGTTATTGCTGAAGATGCTGGTAAAAGACAAGGTACAGTTTCTACTTTAACTCGTGGTGAAGTTAGAGGTGGTGGTAAAAAACCTCGTCCGCAAAAACATACAGGGCGTGCTCAAATGGGCTCTACAAGAGCGAGTAACTTAGTTGGTGGTGGATGTTCATTTGGACCTAAGCCTAATAGAAACTATAAGTTATACTTAAACGATAAACAATCTCACTTAGCTCTTAAATCTGCTTTCACTTTAAAAGATAAAAACAATTCAATCTATGTTTTAGAGGATACTAAAATTTCTAAACCTGAAACTAAAAAAATTACTAACCTTTTCAAAACTTTAAAAATCAATGCTGAAAAAAGAATCTTAGTAATTGCTGATGATAACAACAATTTAATCTCTAGCGCAAGAAACATTAATAGAACTGAAGCTAAGAACTGAAACCAAGTTTCTACGAAAGATGTATTAAACGCTTCTTATATATTAATTGAAGCTAGTGCTATTGCTAAAATCGGAAAGGTGGTTAACGAATAATGCATTTCACAGATATTATTGTAGCTCCTTATCAAACAGAAAAGACATATGCACAACAAAATAGTGCTACCCCTAAATACGCTTTCATCGTTAATCCTAAAGCTAATAAATATGAAATCGCTATTGCTTTCGAATCAATCTATGGTCACAAACCTGTAGCAATTGCTACTCAATTAAAAAAACCTGTTAAAGTAAGAGTTGGTACTAACAAACCTGGATTCAGCAAATTAACTAAAATCGCTTATGTAACGTTAGCTAAAGGTGTTAACTTAAACCCAGAAGAAAATGCTGAACCAATCATTAACGTTCCTGAACAAAACGAAAACGTAAGTAAAAAAGAAGTAAAAGTTGAAGGAGTTGCTCCAGAACAAGCACCATTCCCTAAAGCCGAGAAAAAAGAAGTAGTTTATACCGGTAAAGAAGATTCTCAACCTAAACCAATACATCACAAAGTAGATACTCGTAGTCCTGCTAAAAAAGCTTCAAAATCTAAATAATGAACAGAGACTTTACTGATCAAGAATTAGCTAAGCGTAAAAAATTAGCTGAATTAATAGAAAAAGATCAAAACCCTTTTGAAATACAAAAATTCATAAGAAACTATAATTCACAATCTTTTATTAAAACATTTGAAGGTTTTAGTAAAGAAGAATTACACGAAAACCAAACTAAAATACTTATTGCTGGTAGAATTATGGCTATTAGACAAACATTCGGTGTTATTAAAGACTTCTATGGTAAAGTACAATTCTATATTAATAAAAAAACAATTGAACCTCAAACTTGAGAATTATTTAATAACTTAATAGATTTAGGTGATATCGTAGGTATTGAAGGTACACCAATGAAAACCAATACTGGCGAAGTTACTGTAAGAGTTGATAAAATTACATTATTATCTAAATCTCTAAAACCATTACCTGAAAAATACCATGGATTAAATGATGATGAAGTTAGAAGTAGACAAAGATATGTTGATTTATTAATTAATGAAGATTCTATGCAAACATTTGTTACGCGTAGTAAAATATCTGCTGTATGAAGAAGATTTCTGGATGAAAAAGGTTTCTTCGAAGTAGAAACTCCTGTATTACAACCAATTTATGGTGGAGCTGCTGCTAAACCTTTTACAACTCACTATAACGCTTTAGATAAAGAGTTCTTTTTAAGAATTGCTCCAGAAATTCCTTTAAAAAAATTAATTGTTGGTGGTTTTGAAAAAGTATATGAATTCTCGAGAAATTTTAGAAATGAAGGAGTAGATACAACTCATAACCCAGAATTTACTGGTTTTGAATTATATTGAGCTTATGTAGATTTAAATAGTATTATGGATTTAACTGAAGAAATCTTTAAAACTACATGCGCTAGCTTAAATAAATATCAATTTAAATTTAGAGGATTTGATATTGATTTATCCAAACCATTCACTAAAATAAGTATGGTTGACTTTATTAAACAAGAAACGGGTATTGATTTTAATGAAATTAAAACAGATGAACAAGCAGTTGCTATCGCTGAGGAAAAACATATTAAATTAACTAAGCACCAAATGAATAAAGGTCACATTATTAACTTATTCTTTGAAAGATTCTGTGAAGAGAAGTGTATTCAGCCAACATTTGTACACACTTATCCAGTAGAAGTATCACCTTTAACTAAAAAAAATAAACTAAACCCACAATTCACTGATAGATTTGAATTATTTATTGGACAAAAAGAATTTGCTAACGCTTATAGTGAGTTAAATGACCCTATCGATCAATTAGAGCGTCTAGAGAAGCAAATAAGTGAAGTTGCTAGTGGAAATAACGAAGCGTATGCAAATGAGGTTGATATGGACTTTATTAACGCTTTAGAATATGGTTTACCTCCAACTGGTGGATTAGGAATTGGATTTGATAGATTCTGTATGCTATTTACTGAAAGTGATTCAATTAGAGATGTATTATTATTTCCACAAATGAAAGATTCTAATAACTAATATAAATATAATTTATATATGGTCATTACTAAACCCAAATACATAAGAAAGTATGACTTTCAAAGATATTTCTATCGTCCACAAGAACAATGATTTTTACCAACTTCTTGAATTGTAGAAAAAGTTCATGCTTTAACTAAATTAGCTTATAAAAATAAAAAATATAAAGAAGGCGATGAAGATGAAATGGATGGAGAAGAAACTGAATTCGATCCATATGAGTATTTAAAAGAATTAGAATCAGATCAACACAAAGATTTAGATAAAACTGATCCTAAAGTTATTGAAGGTAATATGATTGATGAACAATCTAAAAAATTCATTAGTGATTTATATCCAGATTGTGAAGCAATTGATTTGAATGCTAAAGCTGATTCATTAGCTCTAGCTAATATGACAATTAAATTATTACAAGAAAAAGAAAATGTAATAATTTTCCAACCAACATTTATTTACAAAGATGTAGCTATTGCTAAACCAGATGCATTTATAAAAAGAAATAATGAATTCATTTTAATTGAAACAAAAGGTACTACGAGTAGTAAAAGTGTACATATTGTAGATATTACTTATCAAGCGCATGTTTGTAATGAAACTATTGTTAAATATTTTGATAAGAAAATCGATGAATATTATTTATGCATTGTGGATTATGCTTTAAGAAACAAAGGAGAAATTGGATTTAAACTCACCCCTTGAGCAAATACTAGTAAGAGTGTTGGTGCAACTAAAATCGAAGAAGAAAAATATTCACCAACTTGAATAGAGAAACGAGCAAAAGTTAAAGACGGTACCACTAAAAATCTAAAATTCTCTGATTGCATTAAACAAAACTATAGTGGCACAAATATTAAAGGAGCGCATTTAGAGAAATTTATTAAAAATTATGAAGACGTAGTGGATATTAATAACTTTAATTGTATTGTTGAAGAATTAATGAATGCACAAATTAATGAAAACCCAACATTTGATCCATCTCCTAAATATAAATCATGATTTAAGGATAATGATTACTTAAAAGATTTAAAAGAATATTATTTCTCACAAGATGAAAAGAAATATATCCCTTTCCGTTTCTCCGGATATGTTTTAAGTTTCCAAGAAGCATGTTTGGCACATGGTGCAGATCAATCATTAGATGAAATCATTAAATTCCTTGCTTCTAAGACCACTAGCGACTCGAAAACTACTGCTGGTATGAGATATGCCCGAGCGGTTAATAAACTCATCACCCCTAACGCTAAAGCAGCTTTTAGTAATTTTAATCAAAGAAAGAAAAAAGTATATTTTGATTTTGAATCATTAAATTTAGCTACCAGAGTAATTGATAATACTGTACCATTTATGCAAACCGTAAACCAAGTATCTGTTATTTTTGATCATGGAGATAGAAAGTTGTCTGAATCAAATAATATTGTAATCGATCCACTAAATATGACTTTAGATTCATATAAAGAAATTATTGATGCAATTCTACCTCCATCTGATCAAGAAGAGTATTGATATATTGTTTATAACAAGAGTTTTGAATGTTCAAGATTAAACGAAATGAAATCTTTATTCGCTTTAAGTAATAAACCATATGCACAAGAATATGCTAAAAAAGTAGATATTATTAATGCGAATATATATGATATTGCAGATTTCTTTGATCCTCGTAAAGAACAAAGTGTTTTATTTGAAAAAGTATATGGTTATTATTCGATTAAGAAAATATTGCCCGTAGTTAATGATTTATACCCAGATATATTTAATGAAGTAAAATGTTTGGATTATAAAACATTAATTGGCATTCAAAATGGTGGAGAAGCACAAAAAGCTGCTACTCAAAGATTCTTTAATATATTAAACAATGAACAATGAAAAGAAACTGAAAAAAACTTAAAGATCTATTGTGAGAATGATGTGAGAGCGATGGTAGCTGTAGAATATATGTTAGAAAAACTATTGGGTTAATATTTTAAAATATAATAATATTATCGTAATTCTATGGATAAACTCAAATTACCTTCGTGATGAAAATCTCGAAAATGAGAAATATATTTAGTTCCCGAAAGAGCTTTAAAAGATTATGAAGGAATGGATAAAGATAAATATAGACCTGTGATTATATTAAATAACGATTATGATTTGTTTTTTAAATCGATTGTTGTAGAGGTAACTACCAAAAAACATCCAGGATATATAAAATTAGATGGTTTAAAATTTTTATCTTATATTGCTATTGATAGAATACACACCATTGATAATTGTTGATTAGATAACAAACACCATATCCCTACAATAGATATTCCGAAAGAAACTAAAATCAAAGTAGTCGAGTTTCTTGTGGATAAAATAAATAAAGCAAAACCAATTAAATAATTTAATATATAACTGGGGACTACTCCCCGAGATACAACATAGTGTTATATCTCAAACATATATATTATAACAAAAATGTTAAAATTATTGTCTAATTTCTCATAGGCATAATTAAAGATACATACTTATAATTTTTTTATCTGGAGAGAATAAGGAGTCGTTCTATGAAATAGTTTATAGAACAACTTGAAAAGAAAGTCAATCAGCAATGGTTGATTTTTTTGTTTTAATTATTAACCTAATTTCTCATAGGCATGATTAATGATACATAGTTAGATGGTTTATCATTCTTGATAATCATTGGTCTTAAAGCACTTGTGAATTCTAATACAACTGTTTCAGTATCAATGTTTCTAATTAAATTTAATAAGTTGGTAGAATTAACTGATATTTTAAACTCTTCATTAACATCGCTTTCAATATTTAATGTTTCATTAGAACTACCTTTATCAATATCTCTTCCGCTAATGGATAATGTGTTGTTAGAAATATTTAATCAAATAATTGAGTTAGCTTCTGATTCATTTAAGATTTGTGCTTTTTCAATAGCATTAATTAAATGGTTCTTTTTAATTTTAGCGAAGAATTGGTTAGGTGATTCTAGAATTTTAGCAACATTAGGGAATTCTCCTTCAACTAGCGAACAATTGAAGTATGTATTACCATTTTTAACTAATACACGATTATCTTTTAAAAATAATTCGTAATTACTATTATCTTTATTATTACTATATAGTAATTTAATTAATTCAGTATTTAAAATGAATTTATATTTTTGTCCATTGTTTGGTTCTTTGATATATCCTAAGTGGAATGAGTCTGTAGCAATGAATTCTACAAATCCTTCTAATCTTTCAGCATCAATTAGTATTCCTCTAAATGGTGAGTTATCTAATAATTTATTTGCAGGAATAATTTTTAATAATTTAGAGTTAATGTTTTTAATAAATTCAAAGTTAAGAATATTTTTATTTTCAGATTCATTAAAATCAACTTCATAGAAATCAGCATCATTGAATGTATTTAAATCACAAGAATATGTATCACTCTTAATTCTTAATGTAGCATCAATCATTTCAATTTCAAATTCATCTTCATTAATTTTTTCTACAATACCAGAAAATGTTTTAGCAGAAATTAAACATTTACCAGTTTTCTCAATTTTAATATTATCTTTAATAACAGACTTGATTGAAATTAAATCATTAGAACCATAGATATCTAATTCGTTTTGTTCAGCAACTAATAATATATTAGAAAGAATTGGGTTAATTGGGTTATTTCCCACTACGGTAGTTACTTTTTTAAGTTCATTAATAAAATAATCTTTTTTAATTTGGATTTTCATATTAATATTATAAAATATTATCGATATGTTATCGTAAAAACATAAAATAAAATTTTATATATAATATAAATATGAGCAATCATAACAAATCTAAAATTAAGATCGTAAATACAATTGGTCCATCAATAACTCAAAAGATATGAGACCACCAAATCCTTGAATCTAACAAGGAAATGACAGCAAAAGCTAAGAAAATGTGTGAAGAATTAATTAGCGCTGGTTCTAATGTTGCTAGATTTAACTTTTCTCACGGTAGTGAAGAAGAACAATTAATTAGAATTGAATTATTAAGAGAAGCTGCTAAGAAATTAAATAAACCTTATTCTATGTTATTGGATACAAAAGGTCCTGAAATCCGTGTTTGTAAATTCCCAGATGATGGAATTACTTATAGTGAAGGACAAGCTATTAAAATTTATACTACTAAGAAAAACTTAGCTACCGCTAATACTTTCTGTGTATATGATTCAAGCGGAAAATATAACATGGCTAAAGACTGTAAAGTTGGAAATAAAATTTTAGTTGAAGATGGTAAATTAATTTTAGCTATTAAAAAAGTTGATGTAACTAAAGGTATCGTTGAAGTTCAAGCTCTTAACACTCACACAGTTAAAACTAATAAGAGAATTAACTTACCTGCAGCTAGTTACTCTATGCCATTCTTAAGCGAAAAAGATGTTAATGACTTAAAATTCGCTTGTAAACAAAAATTTGACTATGTTGCTCCTTCTTTTGTTTCTAATGTACAAAACGTTAAACAAATTAGAGATGTATTAGTTAAAAATGGTGGTAAAGATATTAAAATTATTTCTAAAATTGAAAACTGTGATGGTATTAAGAACTTAGATGCAATTATTTCTGCTAGTGATGGAATCATGGTTGCTCGTGGTGACTTAGGTTCTGAAATCCCTTATGCTGAAGTTCCGTACTGAGAAAAAGAAATGATTAAAAAATGTCACGCTCAAAATAAACCAATTATTGTTGCTACACAAATGTTAGATTCTATGGAAAAGAACTTATTGGCTACTAGAGCTGAAGTTATGGATGTATATGTTGCTGGTCAATTTGGAACTGATGCAGTTATGACTTCTGGAGAAACTGCTCAAGGTCAATATCCTATTAATGTAGTTAATACTATGAGAATAATTAACGAAACTTCTGAAGATGTATTCCACTATTCTAAAGCAATTGAACACGCTAAATCAATTAAAGGATTATCTACTAATGGTAAAAAAGCTGGATTAGCTATCGCAAAATTAGCTCTTCCTAAAAATGAAGGTACAATTAAAGCTACTTTCCCATATGAATTTGTAGTTATTTTTGAAAACGATATGAAAACTATTGAATCAATCAGTGCATTCAAACCTGCTGCCAGCATTTTAGTAGTTACTGATAAACCCGTTTTGTCTACTAAATTTGGTATTACATATGGTATTACAGCATACTTAGTTGCTGATTTAAATAAAGCTAAGAAAGACTATAAAAATGTTGCTAAAGCCGCTGTTAAACTTAACGCTACTGGTTCTAAAAAATATGCTATTTACTTAAACGGTAAAATTGTTACTAAGTAATTCAGTATTAACAAGTTATTTTTATAATATACTCGCATGAATAAAACTACAACAAAATCTAAAAAGAAAATATTGTTAGCAACATTATTACCAATTTCTAGCGCAATACTTATTGGGGGGGGAATTACAACAGCAATTACATTAAATAGTTGTAAACCAAAAACTAACGATCCTACTAATTATGTTGGCAGATTAGACGCAACCGATTGAAAAGGATATGTTAGTGGAGAATTAACAAATACTACTTACTATACAATCGATACTACCGACAATATACATGCTGTATATACGGGAGACATATCACACTCAAGTGGCTTATCATATGCTGCTAATAATTTAATTATTCCACAGCATGTTAAAGATGCAAATGGTAAAGTTTATAAATTAGTTACTGGTGTTTCTATGTTTGATAGAAGTCACAACATAAATTATGATTTACAAGGAACATTAACATTACCTAGTGGTATTAAAACTATAGGTGATACGTGTTTTTTTAACTGTGCTAATTTAACTGGGAAATTAGCTATTCCTACTAGTGTTGAAACTATTGGTAGTAGTGCTTTTTCTGGATGTGATTTTACTGGTGAATTAAGATTAGGGAATGGTTTAAAAACAATTGGCACTGCTGCTTTCGCTGGTGCTAATAAATTAAAAGGGGCGTTAACTATTCCTAATAGTGTTACTGATGTTGGACAATACGCTTTCTCTTCATGTAGCGGGTTTTCTACTATACAAATTGGTACTGGATTAACTTTGATTAATCCATATACATTCCAAGGATGTACGGGAGCTACTAGTTTATCAATTGGTAGTAACGTGACAAATATTGGCGAACAAGCATTCTATTCATGTAATCATTTAACTGGTTTAACTCTTCCTAGTAATTTACTAACAATTGGAGTGAGTGCTTTTCGATATTGTACTGCCTTAACCGGTTCTTTAATAATTCCAAATACAGTTACAAATATCGGCAATAATGCTTTTGGTGAATGTACTAGGTTTAATGATAAATTAACAATCTATAATACTACACAATCGATAGGAAATTATGGTTTTTTTGGTTGCTCAGGTTTTAATTCAATACATTTAATCGACTTTAATAATATTCCATGAACTGTTTCAAATAACTATATTTTCTATGGTTTTAATTCTAGTGGAGGAACTGTAATAAGTAATGGAACTGGAATATTAACTTCTACACAAGCTTGTGCTGACCTTAAAACATATTGTAGTTTAGATAGTGATTGAGTTCCTGAAATAACTAATTAAAGAATAATTGTTCTAACAATAGGTTTTTTCTTTTTAAATTTTCAAATATAGAAATCAACAGTAGAAGCTACAGCTGTTTTAATATCGTTATCACTAACTACAGTTTCACTCTTTCTCATTAATTCTTCTAAGTTTTCACTAATAGAACGAGTAATCTTGTTAATTAAATCATTTGAGTTGAATGTATGGAAGCTACCTCTAATAATAAAGATTGGAGCTTGAGTTACTTTTTTATTTTGTTTGTCAACACATACGGTAACACTAACGATTCCATCAGTAGATAATGTTTGACGGTATTTTAATAAGTTATTTACATCTCTGTTAATCTTATCACCATCAATGAAGTTATCATAGATTTCTACAAATTCATCAGTAATCTCAGCTTGGTGTTGATCAAATAATCTAACTTTTTGTCCATTAACAACAACTAATAAGTGATCTGGGTGAATACCTAAATATTCTCCGTTTCTCTTTAATTCAGTTAACATCTTAAACTCACCGTGAACTGGGATAATATATCTTGGATTAATTAATTTAATTAATAATTGTAATTCTGTTTGTGTTGCGTGACCTGAGGAGTGGATTTTCTTTTCACTATCACTAATATTAATTTTAACACCCGTGTGATATAGTCTATTTAATAATTGCTCAACTTGTTCATAGTTACCAGGAATTGGGTTAGAAGAGAAAATGATTGTATCAGTTGGTTTAAATCTTACTCATGAGTGGTTACCGTTAGCAATTTGGTTTAATGCAGCCATTTCTTCACCCTGACTTCCTGTGGTCAAGAATAGTAGTTCGTTATCATTAAAGTGTTCCACATCCTTCATCTCAATAAAATCGTGCTTAGACACGTTTAACATACCTAATTTAAGGGTTACAGTAACATTATTTACCATACTTCTTCCGCCTAACACCACTTTTCTACCATTCTTAATAGCAATTTCAATAATCTCTTCAATTCTATTTAAGTTAGATGCAAAGATAGTAACAAATATTCTTCCTTTAGCTACTTTAATTTCTCTTCTTAATTCATCGATAATATATTTTTCACTAATACTAAATCCAGGAGTTAAAGCGTTGGTAGACTCACATAATAAGATATCTATATCTCTTTTGCCAACTTCACCCATCTTTCAAATATCGCTTTCATCACCTTTAGTCAAGAAATCGAAACGGAAGTCACCTGTAGTAACTATGTTACCATGAGGAGTTTGGAAACAAATACCGAATGCATCAGGAACTGAGTGACATACTCTAAAGAAGTCAATTGTAAAGTGCTTAGATTTAATAATTGTATCATCTTGGAATACTTCAAAAGTAAATGGTTTTAAATCTCTGTGTTCTTTTAATTTGTTTTCAATAATTGCTTTAGTTAATTTAGCACAATATACTTTAGGGATTGATACTTGTTTTAATAAGTGAGGAATACCACCAATGTGATCTTCGTGGGCGTGGGTAATAATTAAACCTTGTACTTTGTCTGCATTTTGTTCAATATAGTCAAATGGACAAACAATTGCATTAAATCCTAAAAATACATTCTTATCTACGAATTTAACACCACAGTCAATAATTCAGATTTCGTCATTACATTCAATCACATACATGTTTTTACCAATTTCTTCTATACCACCAAGAGCAAATACAGCGGTTGATTTGCTTATGTCTAATTTTTTTAGTTTGTTATCTTCCATATTATTTAATTAAGTAAGGATGTTTAGTTGTTGTTAATAACTAAGTTATATATATTATATATGATTTTAAAAGCAATGTTGTGTAAAAATCCCATATTTATATATTTTTTTGAGCTATGTCGCAAAACAAGGTGCTATTTTGGTCCAAAACTCACTTCTTTTAAGCAAATAAAGTTCGACTAGTTTTTGTTGATTAATAATCCTCATTCCACAGTGTCTTCTA
>JAISSF010000014.1 GCA_031273215.1 Mycoplasmataceae bacterium | reverse complement strand
CGAGTTATAGTCCTTCCCATATAACTCAACTATATTTTTAATTTTCTATATACTATGTATATAGGTTTTTAAAAAATAACCATTTTATCCCACCGTTTTGCAACATTACTTATAATTTTTTTATATAAGTGGATAAAAAAACTATATTAAAAACATTACTTCCTATATCATCTATAGCCCTTATTGGGGGGGGGATTGCTTCCTCACTTATTTTAACTAGTTGTTCTAACGATAATGATGAAATTGTAGATCTATATTTATCTGGCAGTCAAGTTTTTAACTGAGATTTCTCTACGAGTCATCCGGCTCCTCACGTGGATTTTTCTAATAATGAAACTAATGCTATCAATTATTTCAAACACAACTTTACTGCACACGATTTACTTGAATCAATAGTTCTTTATATAGATACTTTTTATGCTGATTTCTATACTACATATGTTGATAACGGTTCTCACATGCATATCAACTATATGATTGAAAATAATCAAGCATTTGATTTATCGATAGTATTAAGTTTTACTCTTAAAGAATCGTACGATGGAATTCTTGCCGGAAGTATCATTGATTATAAAATTTACAACTATGATACTAAACCGGTAATATTCAAAAGTTGTTTTAACAAAGCGGAGCTAGATCCTGTTGATGAAATTGTTTCTGGAAACAGTATTGCCTTCGGAGCACAAACTGGATACACTAATATTGCCAGAGAAATTACAATTACATATGATGATATTGGCACCCTTTATGATCTTGCTCCGAGAGGTACTTGAGTATTGCCGTTAAATCCCAATAAATACGGTAATATCCTGCTTCCACAAATAGATGCATAGTTTGTACCGCGTTTATAATATATCTATATGTTAGTAGCTGAGATTTCTAAAATTTTTAAAAATAAACACGAAGAGGGTAGTGAAGTACACGTACATGGATGAGTTAAGTCAACAAGAGACGGAGGAAAAATTTCTTTTATTGAAGTTAACGATGGTTCATCCGTATTAAACTTACAAATCGTTGCAAAAGTTGATTCAACTGAAGGATATAACGAAGTTATAAAAAATGCACGAACAGGTAGTTCTATATTGGCTACTGGTGTAATTAAGAAATCAACTAAGGGCGATGGACAAATTGAATTACTAGCTTCTAAAGTAGAAATTCTAAAGAATGCGGATGAAGATTATCCTTTACAAAAGAAAGAACACTCAATGGAGTTCTTGCGAGATAACGCACACTTAAGAGCTAGAACTAAAACTATTAGTGCTATTATGAGAGTACGTAGTAAACTTGCTTATGCTATTCATAAATTCTTCCAAGATAACGGATTTATTTGAGTTGCTGCTCCTATTATTACTGCTAACGATGCTGAAGGTGCTGGAGAAGGCTTTACAATCGCTCAAGATAGCGATAATCCATTCTTTGATAAAACCGCTTCATTAACAGTTAGTGGACAATTAAATGCTGAAGCTTATGCTCAAGCATTTAAGAAAGTATATACTTTTGGTCCTACATTTAGAGCTGAAAAGAGCCACACAAATAGACACGCAAGTGAGTTCTGAATGGTTGAACCTGAAATTGCTTTTATTAACTTAGCTCAACTACAAGTAGTTATTGAAACATTTATTAAAACGATTGTTAAAGAAGTTTATGAAGAATGTAAAGACGAATTTAACTTCTTCGCTAAAGATAAACCATTCATCATTGAACGTATTAACCAAATAATTGATAAACCATTTATGAGAGTTGATTATGCTAAAGGTATTGAAATTTTAGCTGAAGCTGTTAAAAATGGTGTTAAATTTGAAGATAGTGATATTTTCTTTGGAAAAGATTTAGGTAGTGAACACGAAAGATACTTATGTGAAAAAGTATTTAACTGTCCAATCTTCTTACAAAACTTCCCAATGGAAATCAAAGCTTTCTATATGAAAGAGAATGATGAAACTAAAACATATACAGGAAGCGACCTTAGGGGCGTTAGTGGTAAAACAGTTGCGGCTAACGACTTATTAGTTCCTGGTGTTGGAGAAATCGTTGGTGGTAGTCAAAGAGAAGACTCATATGATAAAATCATGCAACGTGTAAAAGATTTAGGCATGGATATCAGTTCTATTCAATGATATGTTGATTTAAGAAAATATGGTTACTTCTCATCTGCTGGATTTGGTTTAGGATTTGAAAGATTAATTATGTACATCTTAGATGTAGAAAATATTAGAGATACAATTCCATTCCCTAGAACTGGTGGATCTTTAAAATTCTAGTCAATAGTTTTTAAATACTTAATAATTTCACTACCTGAATTCAATTTCATCATATCTACAATATAAGTTTTTCTATTCTTTATCCCAAAGAAATATTTAGATAAGTGTGGTCTTATTAATAAAGCAGCTTGTTTCTCGTTGTATTCTTCTTTTAATAACTTTACATGTTTTATTAAAACATCAACTCTTTCTTTAATGGATATTTGTTTTGGTTCAATGCCTTTCTCTAAATAATCTTTGCATTCTTTGATTAATCAAGGGTTACCAATAATACTTCTTCCTAACATAATCGCATCACAATTAGTTTGCTCAAACATTTTCTTTGCGTCATAACATGTTTTTATATCTCCATTACCAACTACTTTTATTTTTAATAAACCCTTTACTTCCTTAATTAAATTTCAATCACTAAGACCGCTAAACTCTTGCTCTTTAGTTCTTGGGTGAATGGTAATTAAACTTGCTCCTGCATCTTGTACTAGCTTTGCTACCTCTAAAGCATTGATGCTATTCTTGCTTCAACCACTTCTAATTTTAACAGAAACAGGAGTTTTTAAATTATCTACTAAAGCTTTAGTAATCTCAAAAATAAGTTTAGGTGATTTCATTAAAGCGCTTCCCGCTTTTTTGCTATCTGCTACTTTTTTAGCAGGACATCCACAATTGATGTCTATGAAATCTGGATGGAAATGTTTTTCTACATATTTAGCTGCTTCTAACATTTCACTTGGCTTATTGCCAAATAGCTGAATAGCTATTGGCCTTTCTTTTTTATCAAACTCTAACATATCTACGGTTTTCTTATTCTTTTTAATGATTCCCATATCACTAATCATTTCTGAATAAACCATATCTGCACCGAACTCTTTACAAATCAATCTAAATGATTGGTTAGTGATCCCTGCCATAGGAGCAACATACACCTTATATTTTTTCATAATCTAATTATACATTTTCATATAATATGCTTATAGGATGTATGAGATCTATTTCACAATAAATCATATATTCTAAAACGGGAAGTAGCTTAGCTTGGTAGAGCACTTGGTTTGGGACCAAGGGGTCGCAGGTTCAAATCCTGTCTTCCCGACCATTATTGGCAAGTTATCTCAGTTGGTTAGAGAGCGGAGCTCATACCTCCGATGTCGAGAGTTCGAGCCTCCCACTTGCCACCATGGAAGTTTAGCTCAGTTGGTTAGAGCCCCCGACTCATAATCGGATGGTCATAGGTTCAAGTCCTATAACTTCCACCAATATATTCATATTGTTCCGTTAGCTCAGTTGGTAGAGCAAATGACTCTTAATCATTGGGTCGTAGGTTCGAATCCTACACGGAGCACCATTACTTATTTAATTGTTTAATGATTTTATCATAAACACCATCAAGATCGTTTACGAACTTATTTTTTACTTCGCTAACATAGCCTTCATTTTTACCATATTTAGGAATAATATGCATGTGGAAATGCATTACTACTTGTCCAGCTACATCTCCTTCGTTACTCAAATAGTTGAATCCTCAAGGTTTAAGTGCACTTTCATTAATGATGTTTGCAACATCTTTAACTAAACCAACAACATCACTCAACACTTCTTTAGGAGTTTCACTTAAATTCTTGTAATGTTCTTTGGGAATAACAATAGTATGACCATCGCTTATTGGATTAACATCCAAGAAAGCAATTGCATGTTCATTCTCTTTTATTATCCTTGCTGATATCTCTTTACGAGAGATTTTACAAAATATGCAGTTATTGTCCATAAAAACATTATAATATAGATATATGAAACACTATAGTATTGAAGAACTTAAGAACTTGAGTGATTCTGAATGAGAAGCCTATCGTGGGGAATTATGAGCTCAACAACGTGAAAAATATAGCAAACCTGCTCCTAATTTTTATTTAAAAAACAAAGACCAATATGTTAACTTCTTAAAAGAACAAAAAGTAAAAAACGAAGCTACTAACAAACCTTTTACAATTGATATCAACCATATCGTTGAAATGAGCGAAGCTCAATGAGAAAACTACCGTCAATCACAATGAGCTAAAAAAGGTGCTGCTTACCAAACAGACGAAGTTCCTGAATGATTTGGAAAAAAAGATGCTTACATTAGCTTCTTAGTTAAAAATAGAAAATAATCTTTCTATGACTTTTATTGAACTAGTTAAAAAGAGTAAGGAACGATATTCTGTAACTTCCGAGAGTGTTATATACAGTGTTATCTTTAAACTTTCAAAGAAAGTTAAAAATAAAACTGAATTCTTATTAGAAGGTAAATCTACAATTGATTTTAGTGAGAAAACTTATTTTAGAAAACTAGATGAGTACTATATAGACCATAAGCCTTTAGGGTTAATTGTTGGTGAAACAAAGTTTATGGGTTTAAAGTTAAAAGTTTTTAAAGGTATACTTGTTCCTAGAAACGAAACAGAGATTGTAGCAACAAAAGCTGCGGAGTTAATAGAAGATTACTTATCAAGTAAAAACATTAAAGAATTTAGTATATGTGACTTGTGCTGTGGAACTGGGTGTATTGGACTTGGTATTTATAAATACTTGGGTGGAGCAGATATAACATGTGTAGATATCAATCCAGTAGCTATAGAAAATACAAAGTATAACGCTAAGATTAATAAATGCGATATTGAAACCATTTGCGGAGATTTCTATGACTCTATTAAGCAAAAAGTTAACTGTATCGTTTGCAACCCGCCTTATGTTAATGAAAAAGATTTAGACAAGAATATGCTTAAATATGAAAACAAAATTAGTTTTACTAATTCCAATGATGATTTATACTTTTACGAAAAACTAATAAGTAACTATAAAAAAACTATGAAACGTAATTTCTTAATGGTATTTGAGATCGGATATGATCAAAAACCTGGGTTACAAAAACTATTAAAGAAAAATAACTTAGATAAGATTAGTAAATTCTATAAAGATTACAATGGCAAAAATAGGATGTTAATTATTAGCAGATTACAAAAATTAATATAAATATTAAAGAAAATTTTTTTTCATTTTAAAAAAATCGTAATTATAATAGCATTGAATGAGCAAGAAAATCTTTACTAAAACTTTACTTCCATTATCAGCGGTTATTGCTGTTGGAACTGGTGTTAGCACTTTAGCATCTTGTAGCAAAGATAATTACACAACTATTACAGTATCTTGTACAGCTGTACCACATGATGAAATTCTAAAGGCAGCTAATAACATTGCTCACATCTACGGATATAAGATCGTTACTAATGTACAAACTGGATATGATACAGAAAATCCTGCAGTTGCTAACGGTGATGCTGATGCGAACTTCTTCCAACACCACCCATATTTAGAAGCATATAATACGAGCGCTGCTTCAGATAAACAATTAGCATCTGTATTAGATGTACACCTTGAACCTATTGCACTTTGACAAAAAGATTGAAATGGTGAAATATTCCCTTCTGGAAAACAATTACCAAATGCTCCAACTATATATATCCCTAATAAACCTGATGATTTTCCACGTTATGGTGCGTTCTTAAATTCATATGGTATCGTAGCAGACGGATATAGCACAACTAACCCTAGTTCTTGAACTGGCGGAATAAATGTAACAGGAACGTTAACTATTAATCCAACTGTTGTTGCAAGTATGATTACTCAAATATATCAACAAGGTGAGTACTGTGTAATTAACGGTAACTTCGCATTACAAGCTGGTATCCCAACACCTAAGCGGGTTGCTTTAGAAAAAACTAGTGGATCAGCAACTGATAATCCATATAACAACTTAATTGCGGTTAAAAAAGGAAATGAAAGTACTCCTAAGACACTTGCTTTAGTAAAATCTTTACAAAACAGTGTAATCTATGATTGAATTAACGAAAAATATAATGGAGCAGTTATACCATGTGAAGATTTATTACCTTCTGAATCCTAATTAAATTTTAATGAATATGATTAAATTTAGTAATGTTTCAAAGAACTATGTTAATAAAAAGAAAACTATTAATATTCTTAAAAATATTAATTTAACAATTAATGACGGAGAGATTGTAGGAATTGTAGGATATTCTGGTGCTGGTAAATCTACATTACTACGTTTAATAAACGGATTGGTTAAAATAGATGGTGGTTCAGTTACGGTTGATAAATATGAAATTAATAAACTATCCGAGAATAAATTAGCAGATATTAGACAACATCTAGGGATGATCTTCCAAAACTTCAATTTATTAGATTCGTTGACTGTTTATCAAAATATTGCTTTATCTTTGGCTAAATCTAAACTTAACAAAGATGAGAAAGAACAAACTGTTAATAATATATTAAAGGATGTTGGTTTATTACAACATAAAGATAAATACCCAAGTGAGCTATCTGGCGGGCAACAACAACGTGTAGGTATAGCTCGTGCAATTATTAACCACCCTAAGTACTTACTATGTGATGAAGCAACAAGTGCTTTAGACCCAACTACTGCAGATGAGATTGTACAATTACTTAAAAAGATTCAGAAAGAAAAGAATCTAACGATTGTATTCATTTCTCACCAAATTGAGATTGTAAGAAAACTATGTGATAGAATAGTTGTGTTGAGTCATGGAGAAATTATCGAAGATGCTTCTTGTTTACAAATATTCACAGAACCAAAAAACTCTATTACCAAACAATTGATTAATAACGTAGTATTTGATAGTAATATCGATATTAGCAACAAGAATGTCTACCAAATCATCCATCCAAACTCAAAGAATGATTATGTTGAGAAACTAAACAAGCTTTTGAATAAACATACGGAAGATTTTAAATTGGTTTATACTACAACAATTTTAGTTGAAAACCAACCTATCGTTTACATCTATATTAATGTAATTAAAAACGAGAAAACATTAATTAAATCAGCAAAAACTATATTTAAGGAGGTGAAAAAATATGAATAACTATACATTTCAGGGTTTAATGAGTGTTACATGACAAACAATTGAGATGTTATTAATATCCGGAATATTCATTATCATCTTTGGTTTAATTCTTGGTATTTGTTTATATCTAACTTCTCCTAGCTATGCTAGCAATAAAAAGTGAATTAGTATTACTCACCACACGTTAAGTACTGTAACTAACATTCTTCGTTCCCTTCCATTCATCATCCTCGTATTCATTCTTATCCCTTTCACAAAATCCATTGTGGGTACGTTTATTGGTGTGGCTGGTGCAATCCCTCCTCTAGTCGTCTCTGCGGCTCCATTCTTCGCAATTATCGTTTATAACGCACTAAGTGAAGTCAATAAAGATAAAGTAGAGATGTTGAGATCATTAGGAGTAAAAGGATCGAAGATAATCTTATTATTGCTTAAAGAATCGCTAAGTCCATTAATTAGAGGATTAACAATTACATTAGTAACACTAATTGGTTTTATTGCTATGGCTGGAATTGTCGGAGCTGGAGGATTAGGACAATATGCACAATTAGCTTACCAATCATTTAAAACTGATTGAATGTGATACGCTGTATTGATGATATTACTAATTGTATTAGTAATTCAAGTAACTGGTGAACTATTGGCTAGAAAATTTAATCACAAAAAGAAAAACTAGTCAGAGATTATAATATTACCAATGGCTAAAAAAATTGCTTCAGATAATACGGTATTTCACAATCGGAACATCGAAAATATATTTGCTGATGCTTTTGGGCGTTATGCAAAGTACATTATTCAAGACCGTGCACTGCCCGATATTCGTGATGGTTTAAAACCAGTTCAACGTAGAATCATCTATGCGATGAATGATTTACAAATCTTACATAACACTGCATATAAGAAATCTGCACGTTCAGTCGGCGAAGTAATTGGTAAGTACCACCCACATGGAGATACTTCCATCTACGATGCGATGGTTAGAATGAGTCAAGATTGAAAGAATAATATTCCTTTAATTGATATGCATGGTAACAACGGTTCTATTGATAATGACCCGGCAGCCGCAATGCGTTATACGGAATCACGTTTAAGTTTATATAGTGAGATGTTGATTAAAGATATCAAGAAAAGTACAGTTAAGTTTATTGAAAACTTTGATGGATCAGAAAATGAACCTACAGTATTGCCAACTTTATTACCAAACTTATTAATTAACGGTGCAAGTGGTATTGCTGCAGGATATGCTACCTCTGTCCCTCCATTTAACATTAATGAAGTATTAGATTGTTTAATCAAAAGAATTGATGCTCCTAACTGTACAATGGATACAATTATTAAAACAATGCCTGGTCCTGATTTCCCAACAGGTGGTATTATTCTTAATAAAGAAGAAATAAGAAAAGCGTATGAAACAGGAAGAGGAAGAATTAATATCCGTTCTAAAATTGAATTAAGAAGTAAGAAACAAGCTTATATTACTGAAATCCCATTTGAAGTTAATAAAGCAGATCTAATTGATGAAATCAATGATTGTGCAGAAAAGTATGATGTATTAAACATTATGGAGTGTCATGATGAAACAGATCAAAACGGAATCTCTATTTGTATTACATTAAAAAACAGTGATAACTTTGATTTTGTAAAGAACTTCTTATTTAAAAACACTTCTTTACAAATTTCATTTAACTTTAACATGATTGCTATTAATGAACGTAAACCATGTATGGTAGATATGTTCACATATTTAGATACATTTATTCAACACTGTAATACTATTGTATTAAATGCAACCAACTTTGATTTAGATAAAGCTAAGAAGAGAAGCGAAATTGTTACTGGTTTAATTAAAGCAATTAAAATAGTTGATGCAATTGTTGATTTAATTAGAAAGAGTGAAAACAAATCTAGTGCTATGCAAGGATTAATGAATAAATTCCAATTCACTGAAGTACAAGCAGATGCAATTGTTAACTTAAAGTTATATAGATTAAGCAATAATGATGTAAGTGAGTTAGAAACTGAATTAACTGAAATCAATTCATTAATTAGTGAATATGAAAAAATCGTTAATGATAAAGACTACCGTGCTGAACATATTAAAAATATCTACCGTGAATACAAGAAAATCTTCAAAACACCTAGAAGAAGTGAGATTAGTGATGAAGAAGCAATAATCAATATTGACCAAACAGAAACTGTAGAAGACAAAGAAGTATATTTAGTAGTAACTCGTGATGGTTACATTAAAAATGTACCACCTCGTTCATTTAACTTAAGTGAGTATGAAGAAATGGGGTTAAAAGAAGGCGATGTACAAATTGCTCATTTTAAAACTTCTCAAAAGAATAAATTAGTTTTAGTTACTAGTAAAGGTAATTACGTAGTAACTCCAATTCACAAGGTTGAACCAACTATGTGAAAAGATTTAGGTATGCATGTAAATAGTATCGCTGTTTTAGAACCAGATGATAAAATTATTGATGCGTTTGAATATGTTAGTGAAGAAGATACTAGAGTAATTACTATCGCTTCTAAAAAAGGTATGATTAAGAGAACTAAGGTGAGTGATTTAAGTATTAGTAGAACTAATAAAACATTTACTATTATGAAATTAAGCGAAGGCGATGAAGTTGTTAAGACATTAATCGGTAATGAAAATGAAACTGATGTAATTGGTGCAATCTCTGTTACTGGTAATACATTACTATACCCAATGAACCAAATTAGTATAGTTGGTAGAAATGCAGCTGGAGTTGCTAATATTAATACACCAGAGGATATCGCTTCTATCTTCTTAGCAGATCCTAATAAAAAATATTTATTAATTGGTACAACTGGAGGAGTTAAAAAGATTTTAACAACTCTATTACCTATGGGTAAGAGAAATGGTAAGACTAAACCATTATTAATTGGTTCAAGAAGTACAGTATTAAATGCGTTCTATGTAAATGATGATGAAATATTCACTGTATTATTTGACGATAAATGAGAATTTGTTAACAGTAATGAAATTAAGAATGGTGATGGTGCTAGTAGGTTAAGTCAACCAAGAGCTCACAAGATTGTTTGAGTTGATGATTTAAAAACATTAGAAAAGGGTGCTCGTGAAGAAGCTGAGTAATAAAACACAAAAGATTTTAATAATCTCTGATAGTCATAATTTAAATAAATTAGTAGAGAAAATTATTAAGAAAGAAAAAGCTGATATCAATATCTGTGTTGGAGATTTAGAACAATTTAATGATCCAGACACAATATTAAGCGACTCATATAGAGATAAACTATTTGATTACTGAGTATATGGCAACCACGAAGTAACTATTAGAATGATCAGAAATGTTTTAGACGGTAAATGATGATGAGAAAATATGAAAAACTCATATAAAACATTTATGCTTGGAGAAAGTAAAGTATTGTTAACCCACTTCTTTGAAGACGATTCACGAATTATGAAAACTGTTGCTAAACAAACTGGGAAAGTAATTGATATTACCAGTTGAAAGAATAAAGTAATAGCAGAAGTAAAGCCTAACATCGTTATATGTGGACACACTCACGTTCCTACATTAGAATTAGGGGTTGAATATAAAATAAAGAATAAAACATATAAGTTTGATGTACTTAACCCTGGAACCGCTAATGTAGAAAAGAACAGAAGTAAAACTTTCACAAATGCAACTTACATAGTAGGTACTATTAATGATGGTAAAAAACCAAATTGAAAAATAGTTAAAATAGTTTAAAAACTAAGCACTATAAATATCACTAACTTCTTGCTTTAAAGCAGCATCTACATTTTTATTCATCATTTTAATAGATCAAATTCTATTTGCTTCTAAATTAACATTCTTAGTTTCATACGCATTTAAGTATTTCTTATCAATATATTGAGCGATGTTGTTAATTCTTACATCGTTATAGATTTTACTATCTTTATTATCTCTCGTGAATCCTCTTACAATGAAATCGATGTCAATAATATCTAATTGTCCAACTTTTTGCATTTCTTCAATTAAAAAGTTGATTGTTAATAAAGGAGAGATGTTACCACAAGTAGAAATTTCGAAGTCAATTCTGTATGTAGAAATATCTTTAGTAGAACTAAATTCGGGATACGAGTGAGAACAAACATGTGATTTATCTAAGTGGAAATAGATTTGTGAGTTATTTACTGGGTCAATGTTGCTTACTAATCCTTCAGAAATTAAAATAACGCTACTTTCACCAACTGGATCATAGTTTTGTTTAGAGATACCAACTACATTAGCTCCGATATCTTTAGTTAACTTCACTAAAATCTCAGTAACATTTTCAGCGTTTAATTTATCATTAAAATAATTATTTACTTTAATTTTTTCTTCTTCGGTCTTAGCCTCTCTAACAAAAAAAAAAGAAAAGTCTAACTTTTTTGATAAGTTATTAAAGTTATTTAGCAAAATTTTCTTTTGTTTAGCCATATTAAAGTATATAATAATTATACATGTTTACGAAGAAACAATTTACAAAAAAAGACATCGGTAAAAAGGTTACTCACATTGAAAACCACGGACCGGATGTACAATGAATGATTGATGGTACTTTATTAGAACACAAAGTTACTAAATTCCAAGAGTTTAATTTATTCCAATCTAAAACATTTGGTAAATTCTTTACATTAGATGGCTGAATGCAATATAACGAAAAAGATGAATTCATTTACCAAGAAATGATGACTCATACTGCGTTTGCTACAAACCCTGCAATTAAGAATGTATTAGTTATTGGCGGTGGAGATGGTGGAATCGTTAGAGAATGTTGTAAATATAAACAAGTTAAGAAAATTGACTGAATTGATATTGATGGTGAAGTTGTTGCTACTTGTAAAAAATATTTTAAATCTGCCGCTTTCACTGATAAGAGAGTTAATTTCATGGCTATTGATGGTATTGATTGAGTTAAGAAGTCTAAAGCAAATACATATGATGTAGTTATTGTTGACTCAACTGATCCTAGCGATGCTGACAATGACAACTTAAGTGCTGCCACTTTATTTACTAAAGAATTCTACCAAAACTGTAACCGTGTTTTAACTAAAGATGGAATCTTAACTTGTCAAGGTGAATCTCCTTACTATGACTTTAACATTTACAACATGAAGAGATCTTACGGTTTCTTAAAACAAACATTCCCTAAGAACTTCTTATGTCAATATTTCTTACCTACATACTCAAGTGGATGATGAATGACTGGATTTGCTACTAAAGGTAAAGAACCATTAAAAGCAGACTTTAAAAAATGAGAAGCTCTTAAAATTAAAACTAGATTCTATAACAAAGATGTTCACTTCGCTTCATTCTCATATATGAGTAACTATGTTAAAGGTTTACTTAATATTAAATAAAGTAAGTTTTAATTGGTGGAAAACTATTGAAATTAACTGAAGCGTAACTTGAAGTATATGCACCAGTAGATAATCAGAAGATACGATCACCTATTTTAATATCTTTAGGTAATGGGTTTCTAAAATCCTTGTACATAATGTCTGCACTATCACAAGTAGGACCTGCAATAATAAATTCTTTAGAATCTTTGCCTTTTCTATTAGGAACATAAAGTGGATATTTAATTGACTCACCTAATGTTTCAATTAATCCATTGAAGATTCCACTATCTACATATAATCATTTATCTTTAGTGGTTTTTGTTTTCTTACTAATAAGTATGACTTCACTAACTAATACTCCAGCATTGCCAAATAAACTTCTGCCTGGTTCTAAAATAATTGTTGGAATATTATTACCGAAATATTTATTTAATGAAACGTTGATGTTTTTTGCATATTCTTGTAATAAGTGAGGGGTTTTAATATAGTGAGCAGGGAAACCACCACCCATATTTAATAAATTAAGTACAATCCCATTCTTAGCTACTTTATTAAATAAAGCACTAACTCTACCGATCGCTTTATCCCAAGTATTAACATCATTTTGTTGACTGCCAACATGGAAAGATATTCCTACAGGAATAAGCTTTAATGCTTTTGCCTTATAAATAAGTTCTTCTACAACTTGTACATCAGCACCAAACTTTAAAGATAAAGGTCACTCAGCAGTGGCAGAACCGTCAACCAATATTCTAAAGAACACTTTTGATTTAGGTGCATATTTAGCAATATTCTCTAAATCACTAATGCTATCACTAACAAACAATCTAACACCCTTCTTGTATGCGTAAGCAACATCTTCTTTCTTTTTAATTGTGTTACCAAAGCTCATTCTAGAAGGATTAACCTTTAATTTCAACAACATATCTAATTCATAGATAGTTGCAATATCAAAATTAGAACCTAATTTATTTAATACTTCAATTCCATCAACACAAGGATTGGCCTTTATAGCAGTATAAACTTGTGCGTAAGGGAAATTAGTTTTAATTTTATTGAAGTTATCATTAATTATTTGTTTAGAAACCAAAACAAAAGGAGTTTTGTATTTTTTTGATTCAGAATAAAAGTGTTTTCACTGTTTATCTGATAAATAATTTTTTATATTCACAAAATGATTATATTAAATTTTTGGGGTGTTTTCTCTCTTGCAAATACCAATTTTCCAAACTTAATTTATTACAACAAAAAAATCCCACAATATTTAAAAAAAATTCTATATAATATTTTTATGAAAAGACAAACACAAATCAAGGTTCAAACATGTGAATCAGTTGGTCGTGGTCATCCTGATAAGTTCTGCGATGGTGTTGCTGATGCAGTACTAACTGCTTATTTAAAAAAAGATAAAAACGCCCATGTTGCTTGTGAAGTTTGTGCTTTTAACAAAACAATCGTCGTTGGTGGTGAATTCAAATCCTCTGCTAAAATTGATAAATTAGCTATTGCTAAAGCGTACTTAAAGAAAATCTGACCTGAATACGCAAGTAAATTTGAATTCATTGATAGATCCATTCAACAATCTACTGAAATTGCTGCTAAAGTTGAAATTGGTGAAGAACACGTTGGTGCTGGTGACCAAGGTATTACAGTTGGATATGCATGTAATGAGAACAAATACTACTTACCTACAGCTCACGTATTAGCTTCTTTAATTATGAAAGAAATTAACGCATGTGGTTATAAAGACTTCTACCAAGATACTAAAACTTTAGTTTCTATTAATGAAAAAAAAGAAGCTCACATTGTATTAGCTATCTCTCACGTTAAGGGTTACAACAAAGCTAAAGCTGAAGAAGTTTGTAACAAAATAATCGCTAAAATTATTAAAGACAATAAGTTTAATGTTAAAAAGTTTAATATTTCATTAAACATGGCTGGTGATTTCTCAATCCATGGTTCAGTTGGTGACTCAGGTTTAACTGGTAGAAAATTAGCTGTAGATACATATGGTTCAATTGCTAATCATGGTGGTGGAGCTTTCAGTGGAAAAGACTATACTAAAGTTGACCGTTCTGGTGCATACTATGCTCGTTGAATCGCTAAAAATATCGTTGCTAATAAATTAGCTGAAATTGCTGAAGTTAGATTATCTTGAGAAATCGGTAACCCTAAGCCAGTTACAATCGAATTAGAATGTTTTGGTACAAACAAAATTCCTATGGACAAGATCACAGCTCGTGTAAACAAAAAATTTGACTTAACAGTTTATAAAATCATTCAAGTTCTAAACTTAAAGAACATCGACTATACTACAACAACTAACTATTGTCACTTCATTGGTAACCACAACTGAGAAAAAGTAGTTAAACTTTAATAATTAATAATTATTAATATTCTTTAATTTCGCCATAACTTATTTTGTTTAAATAATTCTTAATAGCAATCTTACGATCGGCAATCATATTCTTCGGTAATTTCTTAACATCAAATCATTTAATTTCATATAGTTTCTCTGGTTCATTAACATTAGGGGTACCAGTTCATTGTGTTGAATAGAATGAGAAGTTGTAATAAATTTCATCTTCGTTAACCCTTTTATTGATAACTGAAATAAATTTCATATCATTAGTCTTTACATTAACGGTGATTTCTTCTACAGCTTCGTGTTGCGCTGCTTCTGTTGGTGTTTCACCGTGGTCAATGTGTCCGCTAGCTGATGCATCTCACATATTATCACCTCATCCGCCTTTTCTCAATTGTAATAAAACAAAAGTTTTATCGCCTTCTCTTTTAAATAGATACAATTGTACTGAACTTAGATAACGCGAATATTCTTTAGCACTCATAAACTATAATAATTATATATTATGAGCACATATAGTGATTTACAGTGAAGAGGGTTAATTGGGGATATTAGTAATCCTGAAAAAATTAATGAGTTCTTTGAGAATAAAGGTAGCGCTTATGTTGGATTTGATCCTAGTGCTAAATCTTTCCATTTAGGAAACTATGTAACTATTTGTGTTTGTAGAAGATTAAGCGAAGCTGGACATAAAGTATATACTCTAGTTGGTGGAATAACAGGTCAAATCGGAGACCCTCGTGATCCTAAGTTATCTAATGATGTAGTTCTAGAAAGAAGACTTAAAACAAAACAGGAAATTGCCGATAATATTGTTGCTCTAACAGCACAATTAAAAAAATATGCTCATAGTTATGAAACTATTAACAATGCTGATTTCTATAAAGATATGACTATTGCTGACTACTTAAGAGATGTTGGTAAACTAATCAATGTTAACTACTTATTAGAAAAAGATGTAATTGCTAGAAGATTAGAAACGGGAATCAGCTATGCTGAGTTCTCTTATACACTATTACAAGGATATGATAGTTTATACTTATACCAAAACAAAGATATCATTTGTCAATTTGGTGGTCAAGATCAATGAGGAAATATTACAACCGGTTTAGAAATGATCCGTAAAGTCGTTGGTTCAGATAACAAAGCTTGTTGCTTTGGCATTCCTTTATTACTAAAAGAAGATGGCACTAAGTTTGGTAAGAGCGAAAAAGGAGCAATCTTTTTAGATGCAAACATTACTCCTCCATTTCAAATGTACCAATTCTTCATTAACCAACCAGATAGTGAAGTAGAGCAATTATTAAAAAAATTCACTTTCTTTTCTAAAGAACAAATTATTAATATTGTAGAACAACATACTAGCGATCCTAAATTAAGAATTGGACAAAAGGCTATCGCTAAAGAAGTTTTAACGGATATTCATGGTATTGAAGTATTTAACAAATGTGCAAAAATCGCTGATGCTTTATTTACTAACAACTTAGATAGTTTAAGCAATGAAGAACTATATGAAGGTTTATCTAGTGCTAACAGTTATGTTGTTAATGCTGATGAAATTAATGTATTAGATGCTCTTGTTAATTCTGGTTTAGTTAGTTCTAAAGGTGATGCGCGAAGACTTGTAGAACAGAATGCTATTTCAGTAAATAATACTCCAGTGTCTGATATCGCCTACAATCTTACTAAAGCAAATGGTTATGATAATAAGTTCTCATATATTAAAAAAGGTAAGAAAGAATATTGTTTAATTGAATGGAAGTAAAAGCAATGTTGCTTAAAAATAAATAATTAAAATATAATAATAATAATATGGATTGAATTGTATATACAATTTTAGGATTAACAATTGTAGCTATTGTTGTTGGTTTAATGCTTTCTAGTTCTGGTTCTACTCAAGGATTAGCAAGTATGAACGGACAAGATTTAGAGTTATTTAAAAAAACTAAAGACCGTGGATTAATTAAGTGATTACAAACAATTATGTATATTGACTTATTGATTGTATTAATTCTTATTGTTGTCGAATTTGCGATTAAGAAGTAGATGGAATATAGTAGGGACAAAGCACAACAATTATCTAAAGCAATTTTAGAGATAGTTATCAAAGAAAATAATAGACCTTTACCCCAAAGGGTACTAATGAGAAAATTAATTGATAACTATAAAAATCAATTAGGTTATATTAAAGAAGAAGATGTTGTAGAAAGTATTAATGAATTAATAAAAGAAAATAAAATCTTTAAATTATCTCAAAGCGGAAATCTTGTGTGAAAACTAAAAAATAATTTTAGTCATAGAGAACTTAGAGTAGATTTAGATGGAGCCAAACTAAAAGGTATTATCCACTTAAACACTAGCGGTAACGGTTTTATTAGTTTGTCTAGTAATGAAAAAGCTAAATGATTTGTTAATAAAGAAGATATCAACAACGCACAAAATGGAGATTTCGTTGAATTTGTTGAAGAAGCTACTCCTCCTAAAGATGACAATCTTGCTCATGCCGCTGTAACCGCCATATTGGAGCATGCAAAGGATTTATATGTGGGAGAAGTAGTAGTAGAGGGCAACGACATGAAAATCGTGCTAGATGACTCTAAAAACTCTTTGAATGTAATTTTAGATAGTTATGAAGGTTTGGTTAATGGAAGCAAGGTATTAATAAAGATTGTTAAGTATGAAGGTAACAATGCTTATGCAGGTGTTGTTAAAATCATTGGCCACAAATCAGACGTTGGTGTTGATATATTATCAATCGTTTATGATAATGGTATTGAACCAGACTTTAGTGATGAAGTTTTAGACTTTGCTAAGAAGCTTAGTGTTGTTATTGATGATAAAGCTAAAGTTGTAAGAACAGACTTAAGTGAAAAGCCTGTTGTAACTATTGACCCAGCTACTTCTAAAGACTTCGACGATGCTTTCTATTGTGAAAAACAAGCTGATGGTAAATTCTTACTTTCAGTACAAATCGCAGATGTATCTCACTATGTAACATATGAAAGTGTATTAGATAAATCTTCTATTGAACGTGGTTGTTCAGTATATTTAATTGACCGTGTTATCCCAATGGTACCTCACAATCTATCTGATGATGTATGTTCATTAAATCCTAATGTACATAGAATGGTTATTGCTTGTGATATGATTATTAATGCAAAAGGTGAATATGAAAATATTAAAGTATATCCTGCCATCATTAAATCGCATAAAAGATTTAGTTATGACGAAGTAAATGAATATATTGATCACAATGATGATTTCTCCAAAGAAGAACCTGCTGTTAAAAAATCTATTGACGATTCTTTAGAATTATCTAAAATTCTTAGAGATATGAAAAATGCAAGAGGATACATTAATTTTGAAATCCCTAAAGCAATGATTAAAGTAGATGAGAATGGTATCCCTACAGAAATCGTAAAAGAAACTCACGGTAAGGCACAAATGATGATTGAAGACTTCATGGTAGCTGCTAATGAAGCAGTAACTTTATATGCAAACCAAAAGAATTATCCATTCATTTACCGTATTCACGATAAACCAGATGAACAAAAACTAAAGATCTTTAGTATAGAAGCTAAAAAGATGAACTTTAAGATTACCACATCTTTAGAAGATATCGAACCTAACTCAATTTCTAAGTGATTAGTCGATAACAAGGATAATCCTAATTTAGAATTAGTTAACATGTTCTTATTAAGAAGTATGGCTAAAGCTAAATATGATACAAAGAATATTGGACACTTCGGTTTAGCGAGTCACAACTATACTCACTTTACAAGTCCAATTAGAAGATACCCAGACTTAATCGTTCACCGTATTTTCTGAATGTGAGATTTCTTAAAAGAAGAATTCAGCGAACAAGAAAGAAATAAATTCGCTAGTGAATTACAAGAGTTATGCGAGAAATCATCTAGAAATGAATTAAGAGCTGTTAAATGTGAAAGAGATGTTGATGCGATGAAATTTGCTGAGTATATGTCTAAACATATTGGTGAAACATTCCAAGGAAGAGTTACATCTATTGCTAACTTTGGTTGTTATGTTCAATTGGATAATACTGTAGAAGGTTTTGTAAGTATGAAAACTTTAGGAGATGACTTCTATAGTTATGACGAAAAATCAAATGAATTAAAAGGAAAGAACACAGGCGCAAGAATATATTTTGGTATGAAAGTAAATGTAGAATGTATCGCTGCTAATAAAAATACTTCTAAAATTGAATTTAAGATTTTAAGTAAATTGTAGTTTTATATAATTTTTACATGATTAATTTAGCAGACAATATTGATATTGTAAAGAAAATACAAGTTAAGCTATCAGAATTATTAAATTGATTTGTGGATATATGCGAAAAAGAAAATTTAACATATTATTTATCATTCGGTACCGCACTTGGTGCTTATCGTGAACATAATTTTATTCCTTGAGACCACGATATCGATGTTGATATGCCTTTACAAGATTTTAAAAAATTAATTGAAGTGATTAAAGAATATGAAAAAGGAACACAATATACATTGAACTATCCAGGAAATGTTAAAGATAGTAATTTCACCTGAGGTTTTATTTCAATAAATAATACTAATATTAAATTCAAAAATGGTCCGTCAGAAAATGCTAAATTAGGATTAGATATTTTCCCGATTGAGAAAACCTTACCTTCGCCCGCTGTTTGAGGAATGCAAAGAAGAATTATCCACCACCACAAAGAATGACTAGATAGTTGAGAGTTTGATCAATACAAAAGATGAGAACTAAAACTTAAAGTAATGGAAATGTTTAAGGATGTTGAAAATAATGACTACTGAATGTCGTTTGATTATACAACTCCAACTACTCATATTTTTAAAAATGATACATTATTCCCTTTACAAGAAATAGAATTTGCTGGTAGAAAAATGAAATGTCCTAATAATATGGGCAAATATTTACCATCTTTATATGGAAGTGAATACATGATTCCTAAGAAAACGGAATTATGAGCTGAAAGATTAATAATTGGAGAAGAAAAAATTATTTAATCAAATATTTTTATCAATTTCTTTTTAATATAGAATTTACCATTGAATAAATCTTTATATGTTCCATATGCTAAATCATTAGGTTCTAATATAGTAGAGTTGATACCATAGTTTGTATTTAGGAAACTAACAAATTTAGAATGACCAATATTTGATTTATCGTAGTTTAATAAAACGAATGTAAAAGTATTTTTGTTCTTAATAAGTAATTTATAATCTTCGATAAAGTTTTTCTCTTGATTTAAATCTAATATATAGAATATATGTGAGTTAACGACACCATCGCAAGTCCCAGTTTTTGATGAGATAACATAATCAAATATTTTTTTATCTTCATTTACTTTATTTGTAATTATTAGTTTTGAAATCGGATTAATGAATTTATCCTTATTAGTTCCTAAACCACTAAATACTTTTCCATTAATCAAAAGAGTTTTTTTGTTCTTAGCGGCTGAAAGATAATATGCTAGGATAACTGAAAAACTATCTTGGTGTATTGACTCTTTAGGACTATATATAAATATATCTTTATTCATTTTTAATAATGTCAGTTCACTTTCTAGGGTATTCTTGATTAGTCACTTCTACTTTTTCAAAAACAAAATTACTATTATCTTTTTCACTAATTAACTTTATCCCAAGTTTACCAATAATTTGTTCTGCTTCAGCATATTCTTCTTTAAACATTCTACCTTTGGGTTCAATAATTAAACCATTGACTTTACAATAAGGGACAGATACTTCTAAGATAATTCTTAATTCAGCTACAGCTCTTGAAGTTACGATATCATATTTCTCTCTTTCGTTATTTCTAATCTCTTCTGCTCTTTTTAAATAGAAGGTAACATTAATGTTTAATTTAGAGGCTAGAGATCTCATAAAAGTTAATTTTTTGCCATTGCTTTCAATAATTGTTAAATCAATTTGCGGATAAAGTAGCTTTAATACAATCCCAGGAATTCCCGAACCTGAGCCAATATCCAATACTTTAGTATATTTAGCAAAATCAATGTTGATAAATGGAAGGATTGATTCTAAAAAGTATTCTTGGTAAATTTTGTCTTCACCGTCTAACCTCGTTAAGTTTGTTGCTTTGTTATATTCTTGTAAATATTGTTTATAGATTTCTATATTATCAAAAAATTTATCATCAACATTTTTAAAATTATTTTTAACTTCTTCAATAAATTGTTTTAGAACCATAAAATAATTATATTTTACAAATTATAAAATAAAAAATCAATAATGCAATTCTACGGAAAAAGGCGAGCAACTTTTTTAGCAGACTTACAAGTGGTTTCTTATAATAGAAGTTATGAGCAAACAATCTTTGTTTAAAACATTATTACCAATTTCTGTTGTTGCTATTTGTGGAACTGGTATATCTTTCCCACTTATGTTGTCTAGTTGTAGCAAAGAAAAACCTATTATATTAAATTCTACCGAAGAAGTGCAAGCATATCTTAGAAAAAATTCAGTGAATTGTCCAACAAATGAATTTGATGTAACAGGAACCGATGAAGATTTTTCAGTTAGTGACGATCACCAATATTTTAATTTTATGGTTAAAAATTTTAATAGAAAAGCTATATTAAATGGTTTTATTTATTTGCAAGCAATTACATGAGAATACGATTTCGATTTTATCGAGGTTGGGAAAGATTACTTTAAAATCTTTAATAACAACGTTGAAACACCTGATGGAATTATACAATCTGGCACCGGTTTTTTAATTAGAAATTTTAAATCTATAATAGACTACACTTATGGTGATTTTCAATATGTTAATGGCAAGGAAGTTAGTGGCGGATGATGTGTTGTGAAATCACCAAATAAAAACGTGATTGGTTGTACAGGCACAAGTATTAGTTTTGATACATCGGATTTATATAGAGTAATGAATATTACTTATGATAATGAGATAGAAGGTAGTGCAGATGAATACATCGTTACATCGCCTTTCGATTTTAGAAATATTGCCTACAATTTTGTTGTGTAGTGTGACTGTTTATAACTGTGTATAATAGTTGAGTTATTTTCCATTCTACATAACTCAACTATTTTTTAGTTTTCTATATAAATATATAGTTTTTTAATAAATTTCATTTTATCCCGTTGTCTCATAATATCGCTTATAATCTTTTTGAACTGCATGAACAAACAAATACTTTTCAAAACCTTATTACCTATCTCTACTATTGTTCTTTTTGGTGCTGGTTTATCTTTGGCGATTGTTTTAACGAGTTGTGATGATGAAAAAGTATATGAATTGAAATACAATAATGATGATGTTGAAAATTATTTAAGAAATCATAAACAAAATTGTGTCGCTAATACTTTTTCCGTAGAAGGTGGCACACTTGGCGAAGACTATTTTGACTTTTTAATAAATAATTACAACAAGCAAGCGTTCATCAATGGTCTTGTTACACAAATGCTGCTTGAAGGTGGAAATTGATTTGAATTAGATGTGGGAAAGAATTATGTACATGCACTATATGCATTTACTAGTCCATTGCACCTTGAAAGTGTTAAATATACATTAGTTAATTTCAAGAGTTTTATCAACTACACTATGCTCGTGGAAGAAACGGTTGAAGGTATCGTACAACATTCAACACAATATTCATACTACCCAGAAGGTGCATCATTGGTTACTAGCACATATCAAGAGTATGAATTTGATTCAGAACCTTTTCCTATAACAAAAACTAAATATTCAAGCATATATGATATATCTAATTTTAGATATACATCCCCATTTGATTTTGAGCAATTAACTTATGAAATATAAAATAAACTCAATCAAAACTTTATTGCCAATTTATTCTGTTACTCTTATCGGAGCTGGAGCAATCTCTGCAATCGTGTTAACAAGCTGTGTTGATAAAGATAATATAGAAACTTTATACACAAGAGATGAAGTACTTGCGTATGTTCAAAACCATGCACAAAATTGTCCGGTCGCTGAATTTGGAGTAACTGTTGAAACAGGTCCAAGTTACTCAATAAATGATGCACAGAATTATTTGCAGTTTATGATACAACACTATAAAAAACAAAGTTTAATTAATGTGTTCCTATATATACGCTACTATTTTAACGACAATGATTTCGACAAAATAGAAGTTACTAAAAATAGCGTCAAAGGATTTTATAAAGATACAGAAGAACTAAATCCTATAGAAGATGCTGTTTTATTTGATGTTAGTAAATTTAAATCAATTGTCGATTGTGTTCAAACATATAGTACATATGTTGCTGATAAAGAGACAGAAAAAACTTCTATATACTGTCACCCAGAAGAACCAGTTGCGCTTACGGTGAATGGTCCAACAATACGAATTAATAATGAGTGACGTCCTTTATTACAAGTTGCTTGAGAAGGAAAATATAACACTACACCGACAGTATTCTATGTTTCCCCATACGATTATTGAAATATTGAATATAGCTATTAAACAGCAACTTCTCCCTTAATTGCTTCTTGTGGTTCATAACCGATTAACTCAAAATCTTCCATAGTGAAGTCTTCAATCTTTTCAGGAATACGGTTGATTTTTAGAGTAGGCAATTTTCCAGGAGTTCGAGATAGTTGTAATTTAACTTGTTCTAAGTGGTTTACATATACATGTAGATCTCCAAATGTATGAACAAACTCTTTCGGTTTTAAACCACACATAGCAGCAACCATATATGTTAATGCTGCATAAGATGCAATATTAAAAGGTACGCCTAAGAAACTATCTGCACTACGTTGGTATAATTCACAAGATAAAGTTTTTTCTTCAGTATCTACATAGAATTGGAATAGTGAGTGACATGGAGGAAGACCTTTTTTAGCCATTTCTTTTACTTCTGTGGGATTTCATGCACAAACGATGATTCTTCTTGAATCTGGGCTAGTTCTGATAGTGTTAATGGCTTCTTGTAATTGGTCTACACCACCAAAGTTTCTTCATTGTTTACCATAAACAGGCCCTAACTCTCCTCATTGTTTAGCAAATTCATCATCATTAATAATCTTATCTATGAACTCTTTTTCATATTGTGCTTTCAGTTCTCTAATCTTTTCGTGTGTAGATACATCATGGCCTAATGATTGCATATATGCTTTAAATGGTCACTCATTTCAAATATAACATTTGTTCTTAACTAAATATCTTATATTTGTATCGCCTTTAACAAATCAAAGTAATTCTCTCATTACAGTTTTGAATCCAACACGTTTAGTAGTTAACAAAGGGAAACCTTCACTAATATCATATCTATTTTGGTAGCCAAAAGTAGAGATAGTATCTATCCCAGTGCGGTTTGGTCTTCTTTTTCCGACCTTTAATACGTGCTCTAATAATTCGAGATATTGTTTCATAAATATATTATATTTATAACTTTTATCTATAATTAAAGTATGAGTAAAATTTTAATTAAAAATTGTAATTTAATATCAGTTGATTCTAAGAGACCACAAGTAGAATACAATATTGATATTCTTATTGAAAATAATAAGATTTCTAACATTCAAAAGAACATTAAAGTTAAAGCTGATAAAATAATCGATGCTACTAACCAATGAGTTACTCCGGGATTCTTTAACTGTCATACGCATATCCCAATGTCTTTATTTAAAGAAATCGTAGATGGTGTTAAATTACAAGACTGATTAACTAAACATATTTGACCATTAGAAGCAAAGATGAGTAAAGATGATATCTATGTATTCTCATTATTAGGTATGTTAGAATGTATCGATAATGGTGTAACCACAATTAATGATATGTATTTCGAAACTGGAGAGATTCTTAAAGCAAGAGATGAGACCGGAATCAACTATGTTGGTGGTGTAACGATGATGGATGTCGATGGAGCCGATGCTGGCGAAAAAAGAATTCAAAATAATTTAGCTTTTGTTAAATCTAATAAGGGATACCATGCTATGTTAGTCCACAGTTTCTACACAACTTCACCCAAATACTTGCAAAAAGTAATTAAGATTGGTAATGAGCTAAAGAACAACTTGTATCATGTGCACTTTTGTGAAAATACACAGGAAGTTAACGATATAACTAAATCCTACAATGTAAAACATCCAACTCAAATCTTAGAAAAATATTTAAAAAATAAAAAGATTATTTTAGCTCATGGTGTTAAACTGGATGATTACGATTTAAAAGCATTAGGAAAATTAGATGCTTCTATTTCCTATAACCCAATATCTAACATGAGATTAGGTTGTGGATTTACTAATTTAAAAGGTTTAATTCAAAACAAAGTAAATGTATGTTTGGGTACTGACGGTGATGGCAGCGGCAGCAATTTAAGCATTTTAGAGTCCATGAGACTGGCTTGTTTGATTCCCAAGGCTGTGAATGAGGATCCAACATTAATCACTGCTTATCAGGCTTTACAAATGGGTACAATCAATGGAGCAAAAGCTATAGGATTAGAAAAAGCTAAAGGTTCTATTACCGTTGGAAAAGATGCAGATATAAATATCTTTAAGTTTAAAAATATCCAAATGTTTCCAATCAATGATCCGGTTTCCGACATCGTATACAACGCAAATGCAAGTGATATTGACACAGTTATTATTAATGGTAAAATTGTCAAACAAAATGGCAAAGTAAGCATAGTTAGCACCGCTAATGTAATTAAAAAGGCTCAAGTTTATTTAAAAAAGATAAAATCTTTATAATTATTTTTTCTTATTTGCTTTAGCTTCTTTTTTAGCTTTAATCTTTTCTTGTTTTTTCTTTTCCTTTTCAAGATTCTTTTGAGTTTGAATATTCTTCTTTTGTTCAATAGAACGTAGTGGAGCGATCCATTCCATCTCAGTATTAAAATCTAAAGATTTAGTTATAACAATCTTTTGTTTAGTTTCCTTTTTACTTATTCTTGTAGTGATTACTTCACATTCGAAAGCGTGAGGGGGATTGTATTTCTTACTCTTCACATCTTGTGTTTGAAAACAAACAACATATTGTTCAGCATTACTAGCTGGAACATATTTATTACCATTTTGCATTTTGCGAATATCAATAACCGCTCTTTGTTTCTTTCTTAAATAACTAGAGACGTGGGGTGAAACATAGTTAACATCATTACGTTTTACTACGTAGTGGTCGACAATCTCTCCACGAGTATCTACATGGTGATCACGGATGTACGTCTTAATAGTTTGTCATACTTCATCTTTCTCTTTGCGCATACTACTAGCTTTAGCTAGTTCCTTCTCTTTTTTACGTTTTTTATATACGATAAAGAAGATGATTAAACCAACGACAATGATTATTGGTAAGAATTGAGCCATTTATATTATTATAAATGTATAATGCGTTAAACTAAATTAAGAGTTTAGGAATGTACCACCTAATCATAAGAACATGTTGAAACCAACTGCACCAATTAAAGATGTTAATACGATTACAATAATACCGTTCTTAATAGTAGCTGTAGCTTGAGCTTTTTCTCCTGAGTCAGCAGAGTTCTTGTTTTCTACACCCTTCATAATACGGAAGATTTGCATAACGATAATATAAGCAACTAATAAGTTAATAATAATAGTTAAAGCCATTTGAATTTTATTTGCTGCGTCACTACCAAAATATTTGCCTAATCATTGAGCGAATCAAGAATCACTAGTTAGGATAGTAGTAGCAAGATGAGTAATTTCCAACATAACACTTATATTATATACAACAAATTTTTTTTCTGTGGGGTTTTATTTTTTTTATATAAATATATAATATATCCAATGGCATACGATTTTAAAGTTGTTGAAAAAGGTTTGTACGATTTTTGACTTAAAAACAAACTTTTCGACCCAATTTCTAAGAAAGCAAGCAAAAAAAACTTCTCAATTATCCTTCCTCCACCAAACGTTACCGGACATTTACACTTAGGACATGCTTGAGGTGGCTCAATCCAAGATTGTATTATTAGATATAAAAAATTAAATGGATATAGAACTTTGTTCTTACCGGGAACTGATCATGCTGGAATTGCTACCCAAACTAAATTTGAGAGTTATTTAAGAAATAATAAGATCGATCGTAGCAAAATGAGTGATGCTGTTTTCTTAAAAGGCTTAAATAAATGAGCAACTGATCAAGCTAGTGTTATTCACGAACAATGAGCTGGATTAGGTTTAGCACTATCATATAAATATGAAACTTTTACTTTAGATAAGAATGTTAGTGATATTGTATACAAAGAATTTAAATTGATGTATGATAATAAATTAATTTATAGAGCAAATAGATTAGTTAACTGAGATGTAAAATTGCAAACTGCTATTAGTAACTTAGAAGTTAATAAAAAAGAAGTTAAAGGTTCAATGTGATATTTTAAATATTATTTAGCTGGTTCTAAAACAGAATATTTAACAGTTGCTACTACAAGACCAGAAACTATGTTTGTTGATACTAATTTAGTTGTTAATCCAGCTGATAAGAGATTTAAAAAATACATTGGTAAAAGTTTTGTTAACCCTGTTAATGGAGAGCTATTACCATTAATTACTGACGAAAGTATTGAAATTGAATTTGGTACTGGAGTAATGAAGTGTACACCTGCTCACTCTTTTGAAGACTATAAAATTGCTATTGAAAATAAAATAACAAAAATGAACTCATGTATTGAATTAGATGGAAAGCTAAATGAATACGCAAATACAAAGTATATGAAATTAAGTGGTGTCGACAGAATTGAAGCTAGACAACAAATTGTAGCTACATTAGACAAGATGGGTTTATTAATAAAGACAGAAAAACACCTTCATAATGTTGGATTCAGTGAAAGAACTGGAGAAGTTGTTGAACCTTTATTCTCATTACAATGATTTGTTAAAATGGAACCAATTGTTAAACAACTTAAACAATTATTAACTAAAAACAAACCAAACTACTTCCCGCCTAGATTTGAAAAAACTATGCAAACATGATTGAACAAAACCGAAGACTGATGCATCAGTCGTCAACTGCTATGAGGGCACACAATACCTGTATGATACCACAAGAAAACCGGAAAGATACTTGTATCTAATAAAGCCCCGGCTAATCCAAAAGAGTACACAAAAGATAAAGATGTATTTGATACATGATTCAGTTCTGGTTTATGACCTTTAGCGTGTACTAAGAATAACGCACACAGTGATATTAAAGACTTCTATCCAATCTCTTTATTAGTTACGGGATGAGATATTATTTTCTTCTGAGTTGCTAGAATGTTATTCCAATGCTCTTATTTAGATAAAACTATATCACTAGAAAATATTTTACTAACTGGTTTAATTAGAGATGAACACAACCAAAAAATGTCTAAATCAGCAGGTAATGGAGTTGAACCTAATGAAGTAATTGATCAATACGGAGCAGACGCTTTAAGAGCAACATTAATTTCTGGTTCTCCTAATGGTGAAGACTTAATCTTTAGAACGGATAAACTAGTTCACAATTCAAACTTCATTAATAAGATTTGAAACATTAATAATTTAGTTGTTAAAACAAATGATAAACTATCTACTAAATTACAACCATTAAACAAACACATTATAAATGAATTAAATAAAACTATTAACCGTTATATTGGTTTTATGGATAAATACAATTTAACATTAGCTTATCAAGAAATACTACACTTCTCTTGAGAAACATTTGCTAATGAGTATTTAGAAATTGCTAAACGTATTAACGATAAAGAAACTAATGCAGTAATCAATCGTGTTTACAAAAACATCTTAATCATGCTTCACCCATTTACACCTTTTGTAACTGAATATATTTACCAAGAAAAATATAAAAACGAGGAATCAATTATGCTAGAAAAAATATCTAAACAAACTTCAAGCAAAACTAGTGATTTCGAATCACAATTAATTATTGAAATCTTCTCACAAATTAAAAATTTGAGAATTAAAAATAGTATCAAAAACTCTAAGGTAATTGAACTTAACATAGTTAGTGATAAAAAAATTAATCAAGCATACGTCAATGAAGTATTAAGTTTACATGCTATTAAAATTAATAAAATCACTAAAGTGAGAGATACTGATATCAAAGAAGTAATTACATCAAAAAATTACTCAATTGAAATTGTTACTACTATCACTAATAAATTAGAGGAAATTAGAAAGAATGAATTATTGTTAGTGAAACTAAAAGCAGAATTAGATCGTTCTACCGCTATTTTATCTAACCAAAATTTTATTAAAAAAGCTTCTAAAGAAAAAGTTACCGCTGAAGAAAACAAACAAAAGGAATATATGAAACAATATGAACAAATCAAATCGATCATTAAAGAACTAAAGAAATAAAAAAAGCAATCCATTTCTGAATTGCTCTTTTAAATGATATTTTACTACCACCCCCACAGGTTAATTTGATTATAAATACATTTCGCCTAAATCTACTAATATTTTCACAGTGTGTATATTACTCAGTAATATACACACAGTAATAAAAATTTAATATAATATAAATGCTGACTACCACCCCCACAGGGGTTGGCAAAAGCTATGGGATTGACGACATTCCTGACGAAAGCACGTAAGTACTCGGTTAGCTGCCAGATTCAGAAATGGATAAAAGCTCGTTGTCTGACGTAAACAGAATAGTGAGGGTGAAGGGTCTTGGAATATTCTAGATAGGCCAAGGAGGATAACCACATGAATAGAAGCAATTTGGGCAACCAAGTTGCTTTTTATTTTATAGAGAAAATATTGCTAATTTTTAACATTTTTTGATAGTTTTTATATATAATATATATAATGAGTGAAAGTAATAAAGTAACACAATCTTATGATAAGATAACTCAATTACATGGTTTAGTTCCTGTAAGGGTTAGACCTGGTATGTATATTGGTGATACTAGCGTTAAAGGTTTACACCACATGATTTGAGAAATCGTTGATAACTCAATCGATGAAGCAATGGCTGGATTCGCTACAAGAGTTATTGTAACAATCACTAAGGAAGGTTCAATTAGAGTTGATGATGATGGTCGTGGAATTCCCGTAGGAGTTCAAGAAGATGGTAGAAGCGGTGTTGAATTAGCAATGTGTGAGTTACACGCCGGTGGTAAATTTGGTGATGGTGCCTATAAAGTATCTGGTGGTTTACACGGTGTTGGTGCTTCAGTTGTTAACGCTTTAAGTAAATGAACTAAAGTTTGAGTTAACCGTGATGGTAAAGTTCACTACATCGAATTTGACAATACTGACTCATACCACGATACAAAAAATGGTCACCCCGTTACTCCTTTAAGAGTTATTGGTGATATTCCAGCTGGTGACAAAGAACACGGAACTATTGTTGAGTTCTTACCAGACTTCACAATCATGGAAAAACATGAATGAGACTACACAACTATTCTTGCTCGTTTAAAACAATCTGCTTATCTAAACAAAGGTATTAGAATCGTTTTAATTGATGAAAGACAAGAAACTAAAGAGGAATGATGCTATGAAGGCGGATTGAAACAATACGTCGAAGATTTAAATAAAGATAAAGAAGTTTTAGTTCCTGGCATTATTTATGGTGAAAGAACCGCTGAATTAAAAGCACCTGATCAATCTGATAAGAAATACTTAGTATCTGCTGAAATTGCTTTCCAATATAACAAGACATATGCTTCTTCAATTTATTCATTCTGTAATAACGTTGCCACTAAAGAAGGTGGTACTCACGAAGAAGGATTTAAATTAGCTTTAGTTAGATTAATTAACAAATTTGCTCTAGAAAAAAAGTTAATGAAAGAAGTTGATGACAAGATTACTAAGGAAGATATCGCTGAAGGTTTAACTGCAATTATTTCTATTAAGCACCCTAACCCACAATATAAGGGACAAACTAAAGGAGAATTAGGAAATACTGAAGTAAGACCATTCACTAACGATGTAACTGCTGCTATTTTTGAAAAATACTTATTAGAAAACCCAGCTGAGTGTGAAGTAATTATTAAGAAAATTAACTTTGCTAAGCAAGCCAGAATTAAATCGCAAGAGGCTAGAGAGGCTACTCGTAGAAAATCTCCATTCGATTCTGGGAGCTTACCTGGTAAATTAGCAGATTGTTCTTGCAAAGATCCCTCTATTTGTGAAATCTATTTAGTAGAGGGTGATTCTGCCGGTGGTTCTGCCAAGATGGGGCGTGATTCGTACTTCCAAGCTATCTTACCACTTCGTGGAAAAATTCTAAACGTTGAAAAAGCTAAGACTGAAAGAATTTTTGAAAACGAAGAAATTAATGCAATGATTACTGCTTTTGGTATTGGTGTTTACCCAGAATTCAAATATAGCGAAGAAAAAGTTGAAGGTAGTGAAGAAGTTACTAAAATATTAAAACCTAGATATGATAAAATCATCATCATGACCGATGCCGACGTAGATGGTGCTCACATTCGTATCTTATTATTGACATTCTTCTACAGATATATGAAACCATTAATTGATGAAGGACATGTATATTCAGCTGTTCCACCTCTATATAAAGTATTTGCTCAAAAATCTACTTACTATGCATATAGTGATGAACAATTAGAAGACATCAAGAAAGAAATTGGTGACCAAAAATATACAATCCAAAGATATAAGGGTTTAGGAGAAATGGATCCAGTTCAATTATGAGAAACTACTATGGATCCTACTAAACGTTTATTAAAACGTGTTTCTATTGAAGAAGCTACTTACGCTGACCAACAATTCGCATTCTTAATGGGTGATGATGTTTTACCAAGAAAAGATTTCATCTCTAAAAATGCTAAATTCGTTAAGAACTTAGACGTTTAATTTATGAATAAAAAACTATTTAAAGTATTATTGCCTCTTTCTTTCATTTCTCTTATTGGAACTGGAGTTGCTACTACTGTTTTATTAACTAGTTGTTCTAAAACACCAGCTCCTACCGGTAATGTTGGTAATGATACTGGTACAGATTGAGCTGGTTATGAGAGTGGTAGTATGCATATCGAATTAGATGCTAGCACTCATACTGCAACTATTGATAAAGAAGAAACGAATTATACGGCACATAATCTAGTTTTTCCTGACAAAATTGTAAAAAATGGTGTTGTATATGATAAAATAGTAATAGGACAAGGTGCGTTTGAAAAAAATAAAACAGGACTTACAGGGACATTAACATTATCTCAAAGTGTAATAAGTATTGGTGGTGGTGCATTTAAAGATTGCAGCAATCTTACTGGCGATTTAATTATCCCTAACAGCGTCACGAGTATTGACGCTTATGGATTTAGCAATTGTACTGGATTTACTGGTTTAACTATTCCTAATAGTGTAACAACTATTGGAATTGAAGCATTTAATCTATGTACTAATATTTTTAACATAGATTTATCCGAATGGAATGAACAACCTACTTCTTGGGAAGAACTTATCTTCCCCTCTGTCGGTAATAATGCAACTAGCCCCAAAGTCGCATATGTTGGAAATGAATGAGATACTGAAGAAGCCAAAACTTATCTTAGCAGTAGAGCTTTGGAAGTTGGCAGTGATAATTTTTCTGTTCAACATAAATAAGTTTCTCAACTTTTTTGGTAGAAACTTTGTATATTTCTGTTTTTCTCAACTTTTTTGGTAGAAACTTTTACTCTCTAACTTTAGCCAATACAATTCCTACACTAACACTAACATTTAAAGATTGTACAGTACCAGTCATAGGGATTTTAACAACGAAGTCAGCATTATCTAATACATTTTTACTTACACCTTTGTCTTCATTGCCGAAGATAACTACTGTTTTTTCATCATATTTAATCTTACTATAGTCTTTAGCTTTATCATTTAAACCTGTAGCATAAGTTCAATAACCGTGTTTTTTAAGTAATTCTAATGTTTGTGATAAATTGGTAACCTTAAAGATATTTAGGTTCTCTATTGCCCCTTGCGAAGCTTTAACAACGTATTCATTAATTTGTGCTTGTTCATTCTTTTTAACAATAACTGCATCAACCCCAAAAGCATTACATGTTCTTAAGATTGCTCCATAGTTACCTGTATCCATAATTGAATCTAATACTACAATTGTACTTTTATCTTTGCTATTTTCTAATAATTCTTCTAAAGTATTATACTTTTCTTTGTGCTTTGTATAACTGATAATTCCCTGGTGGTTTAAATTAGTTGGAAATTGATTAAAAAAAGCTTCCGGTTGTATAGAAAAATCAATTTTAGTTTTTTTTAACAAATTAATAATATCTTTCCTTGCGTTGCTAACATCTACTTTATAAACATTTTTAATATTGTCAAGCAAAGCTTTTTTACCATATAGCACCATATAATATATAGTATATGAGACATAATAAATTATGACTATCACTTTCATTACCAATTTTAGCTTCTGGTGCAATACTACCAATTGCTTTATTTACAACGAGTTGTTCTAGTGTTAACAGTTTAACTCATGGTAAGGTTTCTGTTGAAACTAAAACCATTATTAGCAATGCTGATATTAAGACTTACTGCGATAACACAAGTAATATTAAAACGATAAGTTCGAGCTATACATATGATAAAATTCAAGCACAAGATAAAGCTTTTCTTACTCAAATTTTATATCAAATTAAAGCTATTCCTGGGTGTGGTAACTTAAAATCTGATGATATTGATTATTTTACTTTACTTCCTGATACTGGAACGTACACTAATATCGGAAATTGAATAACAAGCAAACTTCGTTACCATATCATTCTTGAATTAAAAAATGATAGCGAATTTAGCAGTGATCAAGTTGATCCTATTAGATATTCCGCTACTTCACAAATTCAACCTAAGTTTATTCTTGATATCCCAGTTTTTTGAAATGTAAGCGATGCTCCTTACGCAGCTGGTACCCATTCTTCTCACTTCCCATCAACTAGAAACTCTACATATTTTTTCACATATCCAACTGATGCCTCTGTATATTCTGGCCAAACTTATCCAGTTCACGATAGAATTGCTTTTACCAATAGCAAACGTGTAGACATTTCGTTTATTGCTGATACTACTACTGGTGGCTCCAATGTATATACTGAAGGCTATGTTACAAACCAATTCACTGTAGACACTACTTACATTCCTTCTTATCAAAGTCTTTCTTATTTCTCTACACCCGGAACTCTTATTGATAATAGTTTAGAATTTACCGCTCGAAACAATGTTCAAACCGTTGAGTATAAACTGCCTACCGAGATTACAAATTGAAGTATCGGCTTTAATTCAGCTTCGCATGGAAACATAACTATTGGTTTAGCTGATCAATATCAAAAATTCGATGATATCAACCATTATGGTGCTCACGGTCTTGATGCAAACTTTATTCCTAGAAATTCCTTAAGTCTAAATTGACAACCAGTTGATTACTCTGAGGTACACAATGATGGAGCGTGAATTTGTCCGCAAGCATACTTTGAACCAGATGATAGTGATGTTACTTTAGCACCTGAAGATTGAAACGATCAATCTATTTTAGATTGATACAATCACAACATTACTCCTGGTTTTGTTGCTAGGAACATATTCTTTACCTTTTGATATTTAGCTAATTTACTTTACGGTCAAGTGAACAATAGTGGTATTACAGGCATGACTATGACATACGATTCAATTTCTGCTAAAAAAAGTGGGTCGGTTGCACAAAATGAAGAAAGTATAAAAGGGTTCCAATATGCTAATTTGCTAAAAGGTTCATTGTTATATGACATAAGTATTAAAAATTTACAAATACACATCACAAAAGCCGATGGTACTGATTTTGAAAGTTTTAAAATCAACACAAAAAGTCCTGTTTCAATTGCTACAATCTATTCTTCTGGTACAGACGCTGCTGGTCCCGAAAACACTATCGGTTTATCGAACAAATACTTCTCAAACTTTGATGCCGATGCAAAGGTTGACATCGACCGTGACATCGACCGTGACAAAAACTTACCGATGTTAGTGTTAGGAAGTTTGGATGAAGATAAAGTTATGAAACCAGGAAATAATATCGAAGTTATCATCAACACCGAAGATACAACCCCCGAATTTAACGGAACATGGAACGCTTTCCCTTTCTTATTAGACTATAACTTCTGAGCAGTTAACCACTTTAATGCTGATGATACCGAAATTGTTTCTCCATTCCCTTCATTAACCGCTGATGGTGGCACTGATATCTACCCTGCGTAATATATGTTAACTAATATTAGCAAATTAAAAATTAACTCAACAAAAACAATTCAAGGATTTGTCGAAAATATTAGAAATAAACCTAATATTTGTTTTTTAGTTATTAAGGATGTGACCGGCTTGTTGCAAATAACTATTCTTAAAGAAAAGAATCCGAGATTCAATGAGTTATTAGAAAAATTAACTTCTCAAAGTGTAATTACGGTTAAAGGTAAATTAATAAGTAACCCAAATGTTAAATTAAATGGTGTAGAATTAGTTCCTGAATGAATTAGAATTGAAACAATTGCCCACTTGCCTCTTCCTATAGATGAAAATAGTTTACTAGATCAAAGATTAGATTATAGGTGATTAGATTTAAGAAGTACTAAGAACCAATTGATTTATCAAATCCAATCTTATATGGTTATGAAAATGAAAGAGTGATTATTCAAAAAAGGTTTTATTGAAATTCACACTCCTGAATTAATTAGTGCTGCTAGTGAAAGTGGTAGTGAAGTATTTGCTATTGAAAACTATTTTGGTAGGAAAGCATATTTAGCTCAATCTCCTCAATTCTATAAACAGATGGCTATTGCGGGTGGTTTAGAGAAAGTTGTAGTAGTACAACCGGTATTTAGAGCTGAAAATTCAAAGACTGCAAAACACGCTACTGAATTCACTGGATTTGATTTAGAATTTAATGGTGTTAAAAGTTGTAAGGATGTGATGAAATTAGAAGAAAAACTTCTAACATACATGCTTTCGTGTGTAAGCAAGAAGTATGGACAACAAATAAAAGATGTGTTTAAAAAAGAAGTAATCGTTCCTACTAAAGCTTTCCCGATTATGGATTTACAAGATGTTTATAAAGAATTGGAAACTAAATATGGTTATACAGTTAGTGAATCTGAAAAAGGTGATATCAATAGTGAAGGAGAAAGATATGTTGAAAAATTAGCTATGGAGAAATACAACTCAGAATTTATGTTCATTACTGGTTATAGTAAAGAACATAGACCATTCTATCATGCTAGGAATGCTAAAGGTCAACCAGATGGATACGATTTAATTTGAAGAGGTGTAGAAATTACTAGTGGAGCGAGAAGAGAACACAGATACGAAGTATTAAAAAAACAAGCTATTGAAAAAGGTTTAGAAAAAGATGTACAATTCTATTTAGAGTTCTTTAAATATGGTTGTGCTCCTCATGGTGGATTTGGTGTTGGTTTAGATAGATTAACTATGTTATTATTAGGTATCACAATTAAGGAAGTTGAATTTGCTTATAGAGGGCCGGAAAGACTTAATCCATAATGGATATTAGAGAAGATTTATTAGTTGGAGTAGACAAAACTTGAATTAAATTAATTGAGGATTTTAATGACCAAGAATTACAGTACCATATCAACAATGACAAATATATTCCTGGAGACAAAATATTTAGAGCATTTAAATATTTCGATATTGAATCAACTATTGTAGTTATTCTTGGCCAAGATCCTTATCCTAATGAAGGTGATGCATGCGGTTTATCTTTTAGCGTTGAGAGAAACGAAAAACTTCCTCATTCATTAAGGAATATTTTTAAAGAATTAAAGGATGATTTAGGAATCGACAGAAAGAGTGGCAATTTAGAGGATTGAGCAGAGCAAGGTGTGTTATTATTAAATACAGCTTTGACAATTAGCAAAAAAGAAAACGGAAAACAAATTTCGTACATTTCTTTATGGAAAAAATTTATCAACTATGTTATTGCTAATATTAATAAAAAATCTAAAGCAATATTTGTATTATGAGGTAATGATGCAAAAGGTAAGAAAGAGTTAATCGCGGGTGATATGTACATTGAATCCGGTCATCCTTCTTTCGCCCATTCACACAAACAATTTTTTAATACAAAACCATTTAGCAAAGTTAACCAATATATAAAAAACCATAAACTACGTTCTATTAAGTGATAAACTATTTAGATCAAATATATTTTTCACTATATTTTTTATTAGTTAATTTAATTAATCCATCACAAGCAAACGGGAAAGCAGCAATACCAATCATAAATGTCCAATAGATAATAGCTTCATAATTTAATTTCATTATAAAATTAGGATTAGTAAAGAAAACGCCAGTATTAGATTCAGTGCCTGGATGCAAGATTGGAGTAACTATTTCAGCTCATAATGAGTAGTAGCCAATTGCACCAATCAAGAAGAATGCCGCAAAGAATGCAATGATGATATCAAATGTTTTATAACTATTAGGTTTCTTAACCATAATAATGAATTGATGAGAACAAACAATTCCACATAGAATTAATAAAGCTAAACTTATGTTATTAGAAACAATATCAATCGGTTGGTCTGTTTTCAAAATGAGTGTCGGAACAAACACAATTATAGCTCACACAGATAAAACCAAACTTGTGCCGACTAAATTTCCCAAATTATGTCTTTTGTTATTTAATCTTTTTAATTTATCGTATCCAACTAAATCTTTATTTTCAATTTGTTTAGTAATAGTATGGAACGAAACCATTAAAAATGATATAGTGCTTCCTAGTGCAACAAACAATAATACGCAAGACATAATTCTTGGTCCAACATTATCACCAAATATTAAATTTAATATAGCTAAAACATTACCATTAGCATCACCAACAATAATTAAAGTTAAACTAGTAGCTATATATATTCCAGCAATGATTAATACCGCAATAATAATTGCTCTTCCTGTATTCTTTTGCGGATCTTTTATTTTATGTCCCATTTCTCCAACAACTAAATAACCATTAAATGCAAATAAAGTGGCGGGTAATGAATCTAGAACATTTAATACATTAAATGAACCAACAGAAACTTGTGTTTGACTATTATCAAAAAAATTTATATTATTTCCTTTAATAACAATAACTATACAAGCAATAACACAAATAATCATCGGAAGAAATTTAATATATCCAGCTATTACTCCAGCTTTCATAGATATTTTCTCGCTAATGAAGTTCAATGAAACGAATAATATAGTCAAGCCAATAGTAGTGATAACTAATAAATAAATCGGTTGGTTATAGCCATTAAATATTGCAAAGATCGCTTCGACTGAGAAGAAAGCTAATACAACTCCTAGAATAGGGTAGAAGCATAAGTTCATAATATTAGCAGAGAATCTACTAATTCTATGTCCAATGACTGTATTCATTCATTTACTAATGCCTTCATATTTGCAATTTTTTTGATGCATGTTGGCTACTTTAACAATGCTTAAAGCAATACACATAATAATTATTGCTGCCAATAGTCAAGAAGCTAATACACCGTAAGGGTTATTATCATTATTTTTAAAAACCGAACCATTTTTGAAGAAAATACCGATACCAACAACTTGTGAAATAATTATTAATATTGCACCTGTTAAATTTATTTTCTTACTACTATTAATTGAATCCATGTTATTATTTAATTGTCGATCAAATTAGTGGTTTTCTGTAGCCTTTTTGAGTGTATTTAATAATTAAATCTCAAAGGAAAGGTAAACATAATAATACCAACATACACCCTCAATAAATCCCGGCTTCTACTGATAAATTAAATCCATTATTGCTCATGAACAAACCAGCATGAGTTGGGTCTGTAGGATTTATAATTGGAGCAGCAATTTCAGCTCATAAAGAAAAGTAACCAATTGAAGCAATTAAAGCAATCGCAGAGATGAATGCAATTATATTGCTCTTCCAACCAAGGCTATTAGTTTTATCTTTGATAATGTTATAACAAAGTTTAGTAATAATAATTCCACATAATACGAATACGATTAATGAAACAGTATTAGAAGCAACATCAATAACTGAATCTGTATTTAAAATAGCCGAAGGAACAAATAATAATACTGCTCAAATCATAATTACAATAGCAGTGGCAACAACATCACCTAAGTTAGCTCTCTTATTATTAATTTTAGTAATTTGTGCATATAAAGGCATATCTTCATTTTTAACATGTTTTTTAACAGTTTGGTAAGAGACCATTGTCAATAAACATGTTGAACCTAAGATTACGATTAATAACAAAGCGGTCATAATTTTTTGGCCAGTGTCACTACCTAATACTCCATCCAATACTTTCAAAGCATTACCACCGGTAGCACCAACGATAGCCAATGTTACAGCAACAGTTAAATAAATACCAGCAATAACTAGCATAGAGAAAACAATTGCCTTCCCTACATTTTTATCTGGATCTTTCATTTTGTGTCCCATATCACCAGCAATTAAAAAACCGTTGAATGAGAATAATACAGCAGGTAAACTATCTAACATGCCTAATGTTGTAAATTTACCAGCACTACTAGAATCCTTAGAGAATAAATTATCAGGATTACCTTTAATAGTAATAGCGATAGCACCAACAATACACAATACAATTGGTAAGAATTTTATGTAACCAATGATATGTCCAGATTTAGCCATAATATTTTCAAAGAAAAAGTTTAGCACTAAAAATAATAATAAGATTCCTAAAGCAGTTAATATAACTCAGTAAATATGAACTTTAGGAGCACATAATAAGAAAATAGTTTCAGCGCCAAAGAAGCAAAACGCAATAGTAATCATCGGATAGAAGATGCTATTCATGATGTGAGCAGTAAATCTAGCAGTCCTAGGTCCAATAATAGTATTAATTCATTTACTAATACCTTCATTATTGTATTCCTTTTGATTTTGTGTAGTAAGTTTAGCAATAGTTAAACCAACACAAATAATCAATATAGCACCAATAACTCAAGAGCCGATTACTCCATATGGATTATTATTGTTGTTGCCAAATATAGATAAGTTTTTTAAGAATTCACCAATACCAACAACTTGGGAAATAACTAATAAGATTCCTCCTCATAGACCAATTTTTTTAGTCTCGTTGATTATATTCACAATATATATTATATATTTCTCTCTTAGAGAATGGTTTTAATTTTGGTGGAGATGAGGAGAATCGAACTCCTTTCCACAACTAACTCTTAAGCAAGCACTACAGTTTAGCTATATTTTATAACTTCATAGGTTAGAATGGTAACATAGCAACCCCAACCTATATAGCTAATTAGTTTCATTGCACATATTAGCATTTGTACAATATATTCTTTTATTTAGCGTGTTTTAGTAAAAGAATAAAACTAAGAACACTTATAGACAAGGACTTAAGCTACAAAAGCGTAGTTAAGTTGAGATTGTCTTGAAAGTTGTGCAATTTGGTAGTTATCCAATTGAACAGCCTCATTTTTTGGTTTATTGTCATGCAATAATACCTCGAGCTATAAAGGGCTGACCCTACTGCGTTTGGGTAATCATTAGTCATGTCGAGACCTTGGCATCCCCATAAATATTATAAGTTTATAATGTGAATAGGTTCTCATCTAAATCATACGCATTTTGCATATAGTCGGATGTGTTAGTTGCACCGTTTGAACTACGATAGTAAAAGTAACCACCTGAACCGTATTTAGCGAATGGTAGGTTTAAACATGGGAATATTGAAGTTGCTCCAGAAGTAGATTCAATATAGTATTCTAGTTGTTCAAGCAAATTGTCTACTGCTGCATTATCTACGAGTGATGAAGCGAGTGAAATAGAATTCATATTATTATTGGTTGTTTGGAGATAGGCATTATCAAGCAACCCTCTAGAAGTACAAGCGTGTATAAAATCATTTTTATCTACTGTTGAAACTAATGACAAACCAGAAAAATTAGCAAAAAAACCACGTGCCCCATTTGGAGAAAATGACAGATTAGTAATATAAGAATCTCCACTAGATGTATATCCATCAACATTCGAAACACCACTTGCTACATTAACACCTAGATTGAGTGCTTTGCAGCTAATATGGCTAATTAATGGAACATTATAAATTTGGTTTTCTTTTCCTCAATCATTGACGTCAACACAGCCAGTGATAATATCGCCTACAGGAAGAACCATCCCATCAGTTTTTTGAGTATGATTATTTTTTGGCAATAATGTAGAACCAATAATTTTATTTAAATAATCAAATGTATTAACTAATTCATAATGTTTGTTTTGCGGAGAAACATTTACACTATCAATATCAAATTTAATCCCAGAAAATGAAGGGTATACTCAGTCATTATGGCTTGGTTGTGGAGAGCCAGACATTAGTAGTCTAATATCTATAACACCGGTTGAATATATATTTGTAACATTAGGCCCAATATAAACTTTAGTATTATCAGGCATATAAGAATTACTTGAAAGCAGATCTATACCATAGCCTCTACTAAAAGATGATGGGGATAAATAGACATACCCATCTAAAATAATATGTTTAAATGGATTGGACATGAAAGCACCCTTTTCGATTTTACATGATCCACTAACAACAATTTTTTCTATGTTGGATGGAATAGTGCTGTTAATATATCATGAATTAAAACTAACAAATGCACACTCATCAATGACATCAACATAAGAGGGGATAATCATAGCATTACAGTCTGAAGGAATATCAACTCCACTAAAACCTTTTAAATGTTGTAAATTATCTTCACCAACTTCAATATCATAACATGATTCAGGGATTGGAACGCTTGCAATGTATTCTGATAAAGTGAAAGATTTGTGATCCAAGATAGTGTCTGGGTTATTAACATCATACACTTCCATATTTATTAGTGATTCGCTACTAGGTAATGGTGGTTCTTTAACAACTTCAATATAGGCGTTAATAACATTAGAGTTTTTGCCAATAATAATCACTTTTAAATAATCATTAACTAAATAATCATTTAAGAAAAAATTAAATCTCAAATCCTTTACGTGATTATCAGAACCAACATAGTTGATGGTAAAATTTATTTTGGAATACTTTACAAAATCTAATCTTCTATTTTCATCAAGAGAGTTAACTATTGCTTCTTTTATTGTACCTTTTTTATGAACGGAATAATAAATACCAATACTAGCACCAGCAGCAACTCCTGCTCCAATCACGCAACTAACACCTATTAGAATCCCCTTTTTAATTTTGGCCATCAACAATGAAATTAACATGTGCGAACAAAACAGAAGGATCTGGCGCCCCAGCGAACGAGTCAATGATGGCTTGTTTTCATTCATCAACATTAGCATGTTCTGGAATGTGGATCTCTAATTTTTCACTTTCACCAGGGTACACATATTGTAAATTACTTCAAACGCCTTTTGCAAAGAAAGGAATATTTCTATCAGTAAACCTAATTGTTTTTAATGTATGGTTAGCTGGAGTTGAACCATTAGGTTCTAAAAACATTGGAGCATAGAAATTTCGAACATAATAATTATCAATTGTAATATTAACTATAGGAGAAGTTTGATAGGCTTTTTCTCCATCGATGTATCACAACATACCATTGAATGAATTTAATCCCGGACCTTCAGGAATATCAAAACTAACAATATTACGAGGGTCTGTACCAAAGCTTACTCCAATAGAATTTGGTGGTGTACCTGTTGTAAAAAGATCTGTTTTAACATTTGTTAAAGTTACTAGATAATTAGCACTGGAATTAGAATCAAAAACAGTACCATCCATAGCCCCAACTGAATTAATCTCTAATTGCATGTGGTGATCATCGGGTGTATCATATTCACCAGTAGGGATATAAGAAACATTCTGCACAACTTTCCCAGTAGCATTCTTAACAAAACTTGCTTGATAAATAAAATCTCATTTAGTATCATCAAGATTTACTGGGAAAAATGTATCTATACTAAATTTAAATAAACGAAAATTAGGATCATTTTGAACTGCAGAAAATTCAAAATTACGAGCATTGCCTTTATTGATGATTTCTAACCATTCTTCTCTACCAGAATCGTTTAATAAATCATATTTGACTTGAGTTGCAAGTTCATGATCATATGCGTATAAGTGTTCAGTGCCACCGATAATTGTATATTCTGTATTATCCGATGAATCATTTGGTAAAGAACCATATGAAATTAAATTAACAGAGTGTTGAACTTCATTAATAACAGATTGATCACGACTTGAAAAAGGTGCATCAAAAAACATATGAACTGTTGGATCAGGTATATCTACTGTAGGTGTGTTTTTGCTACAACTAGTTAAGACTAAAGAACCCCCCCAATAAGAGCTAAAGAAGATATAGGAAGTAAAGTTTTTAATATAGTTTTTTTATTCATCTATATAATATTATAATTCAAAAAAAAAAAAAAAACGTTGGGATTTTTGAAAAAATAATTAAAGAAATTAAGCTAGTCGATAGCTGTCCAATTTTGATTTAAGCCTATGCTTCTCATATATTGTAATGCTTGTGTAGATGTTAAAGATCCATTGATGCTTTTTACAATCCCACCTTGTTCACCAGGATATCATTCACTAAAAGCTCCATCTGTTCAGTTAGTCGGGTCGTCATCAAAACCATCAAAATATATAGCAGTAATATGAGAAAGAGAAAATGCTACACTATCGATATGTTGTAAACGCTTATTAAAAGTTATACTACCAACCCACTTATTTCGCAAAAATGCCCCTTCTCCAATATAAGTTAAATTATAGGTTTGTGTTGAATCAATTTCAGTAAACCCTGATTGGCCAAAAGGATCAAATGCGTGAGGCTCTATAATTTCTATAGATAACGGCAATGTTAATGTCCCACCAACACTAAATTTGTATCCAAAAGCACTATCACCAATTTTGGTTAGTGTGTAAAATTTAGAATCTTTTGAAATTACAGAAGGTATAACCAACCCATTTACATAATAATTATTATTAGGAGAATTAACTAAAGTAGCTGTGTGTGTGTTTTCTTCAAGAGAAGTTGCTACAGTTCCACCCGTCCTACCTGTTCAACTTGTCCCATCTTCATTCCCAACTCCAATTGTGATGGTTTTAGATGCCATTTGAATATTAGTATCAAAAACCCTCAAAAGATAATAACCTAATGGAGTTGTTGATATCAGTTCTGTATGGAATGAATTACCGTCTTGTTCAAAATTTGAAAATATCATAGCACAGTCAGAAGTTAATCCCAAAATATCTCCTTCTGGAAATGTAGTTTCACCATCGATATTTAATGTAGTTCCATCATTACTAACAGATAATTGTGCATCATTGATTCTATATGGTGATTCCGTTATTGTAATATAATTCACATCAGAAACTATTTGCGTAACTGTGTCAATAATTTGAAGAGCATATACACCTGGGGCAACCCCACCGTCAACATCCACAGTAAATGAACCAGCATCTGCGATAAAATTATTGAATACAGAAGCATTGATACCAGTTACTTGCAAATTGGCACCAGTTGGACTAAAATTTACCCCGATATATGTTCCTGAAACTTCTAATGTAGTACCTTCATAGCCAATGGTATTTGTACTTGCTATTTGTAATTCTGCGTCAGTAGGAGCAATCAAAGTAATTAATAATTGTTGAGAAATTATTCCAGTATTTTGATCAATTAATTTCAATTGGTATGATCCTAAGGGTGTGGTATTAGGGATTTCAACTGTAAAAGTTTTATCGATATAGTTAGGCGTAAAATTTAAAAATTGTCCAGAATCAGTTCCTGTCAAAGTTAATGAGTTTGGTGCAAAACCATCAGCATCAAAAGAACCACTTATCGTAGATAATATTCCAGCAGTATATTCCGTGCTTTCTACACCAATACTTAAACTACATAAATTAAAGTCAATCTCGTTTGAAATTAAATTAGAACCTTGATCTTTTAATTGTAATTTATACGTCCCCGCTGATACATTCGCTGGGATAATAGCAGTGAATGTTTTTTCTAAATAATTAAAATATAAGTTTTGAAATATATCGTCATCTTCCCCTGTTGTCACAAATGTACTAGGTGTGAATTGGTCATCATATGACATTGTACCAGATATGTAAAGAATATTATTGGCTTGAGCAGTTGTTTGAGAAGTAACAGAGATATCAAAATTTGTAATTACAACAGGAATTGCATTTGAATATATATGTGTGGAAACATCTTCGATTTGTAAACTATAAGTCCCAACTGCTACCGTATTAGGAATGGCAACGGTAAAACTGCCATCATCCGTTTCAAAATTTTCAAATATGTCTGCATCATCCCCAGCTAATACCAAATCATCAATATTAGGCGTAAAATTTCCACTACTTCATGTTCCAGAAATATCCAATGTTTGCCCAACCAATCCAGAGTAGTTATCTGTGGCAATAGACAAAGTTGTCGGAGGCGGTGTTAAAGTGATAACTTCCGGATTAGATACAACTCCATAGTCAATATCACTGAATTGCAATGTGTATTGTCCTGGTTGTTCAGTATGTGGTAGGGTAGCACTGAATTTCCCAGCAAAGAAATTGAAGTTGATAAAATCATTGGCGTTATCTCCAATTAATTGGAAATGCTCTCCATTATATCCGTTTGTATCGTATGTACCTTCAACAACAAAATCCTCGGAAGCTTCTCCAACATTATCTTCAACATCAATTTCAAGAAATTTTTCTGTAGGGATATTTTTGTTAGAACAACTTGTTAAAAAAATGGGTGAAGTAATACTGCCTCCAATAAGAGCAATAGTTGACACAGGAAGCAATATTTTAATGCTCATATATATATATATTACAATTATATCTTTATTTTCGTTTCACGCAAATATATCCTCAAGCGTATTTCAATTTTAGTCATTCTTAATTTGAGCAGGCTTACTATTCCATTAGCTTTGAAACTCCTATTTTATGAGGAAAAAGGGTTATCTTTTTTACCTTTAGTTTCTGGTTTTTCTTCTATACCTGCACTTTTTTCCAAGTTTTTTTTATTTTTCAAAGCACGTTGGTTTTTTCATTCTTTACAAGCGAGCATGTAACCCACAAAAGAAATCACAGCAGTTAATACACCAACTAATAATACTTCTAATGTGGTATGATCATGTACGATTACTAATATATATAAGGGTAATAAAATTATTGCTGCAATTTCCCCAATAATTCCAGTAACTACTCCAGCCACACATAACCCGTAGTTTTTAAGGCTAACCGCAAGGATACCACAAAGTAAAGCTACAAAGCCACAGAATAAGCCAATATATAGTAATATCATAAAAACATTATAAATATTAATTATTTTGTTGTATGCAATACATAGTATTAAATATAATTATTGAGTGCATAACATTTTAAGTTTTTCTCTTGTGGAACTAGAAGGTATTTTTGAGAAACTAAACCTAAAAAAATTTAGTGCTAAACAAGTATATCAATGAGTGTATCAAAAACACGTTACTGAATTTGAAAAAATGAGCAATATTAGTAAAACTGCAATGCAAGTAATTAAAGATAACTTTTATATCCCTAAATTGGGGATTATCGATATTTTGGTAGATAAAAAAGATAATACCACCAAAATACTATTTGAATTAGAAGATAAACAAAAGATTGAAACTGTTGTTATGGAATTTGATTATGGATTTAGCATTTGTTTGTCCACTCAAGTAGGGTGTAATATGGGATGTAAGTTCTGTGCTTCTGGATTATTAAAGAAAGTTAGAGATTTGCATGAATATGAAATTGTAAACCAATTATTTGTTGCTAATCAATATATTAATGAAAAATTTAACAAGAATATCTCTAATGTAGTAGTTATGGGTATTGGAGAACCATTTGATAACTATGAAAACCTTAAAAAAGCATTAAAAATATTCACGGAACCATTTGGATTAGGAATCGGTGCAAGACATATCACAGTTTCAACTTGTGGATTGATCGATAAAATTTTAACCTATGCAAAAGATTTTCCACAGTGTAATTTAGCGGTTTCTCTCCACGCCCCTAACGATACCATTCGAAACAAGATTATGCCTGTTAATACGGTTTATAACATTAATAAACTTATTGGTGAATTAAGGAAATATAGTAAGGTAGTTAATAGAAGAATCACCTTTGAATACTTATTATTAGAAAATGTGAATGATTCTAAGGAAAATGCTAACGAATTAGCTAATTTATTACAAGGTTTAAATTGCTATGTAAACATTATTTTATATAATAAAATAAGTGAGCATGATTTTGCAAGGAGCAAAAATGCAAGTCAGTTCGCTAAGACATTGAAATCCAACAATATTAATGTTACCACAAGGTTAGAACGTGGTTTAGAAATCGAAGCAGCCTGCGGACAATTAAGAGCAAAATATGAAAACAATTAATTTATCAATATCAGCGCATAGCAAAAAAGGAATAAGAGCTATTAACGAAGACTTCTACATGTACGAGAAAAATAGCACAGGTCAATTGCTTGCTGTTGTTTGTGATGGCATTGGCGGAGATGATGATTCACAAGTTGCATCTAAAGCCGTAGTGTCCCGATTCCGTGATGCTTTCTTAGCAAAAAAGAAAATCACCAACTTTTCTAAATTCTACAACAAAGTTTTAATTGATAGTACAAAAATTATTAACAAAAAAACATTAAAAGGTAGCAAGATGGGTACAACTGTTTGTGCCCTTTTAATAACAGGCGATGTTGTTGAAAGTGCAAACATTGGAGATTCAAGAATATATTACTATAACTATCAAAATAATTTATGAAAACAAACTTCTTGAGACCACAACCTTTATAACTTTCTAAGAGCAAAATATCAAAAACAAAGAGAAATGCATCCGGCTTGAATTACACAAATAAACGAAGAAGAGAAAAAAGCTTTAGAAGCCAATAAAAATAGTTTGATCGCATTAACTAAATGTATTGAGACCGGAATTAAAATTAAAAAAGACGACAGTTGATACAAAACAATTGAGAATATTAAAGCAGATGATCTATTCTATATATGTAGTGATGGTGTATACCACTGAATTAAAAATGATAGAATTAATGCAATCATTGGCGAAACAGAAAATTTCAGTGATGTAGCAAAGAAAGTTGTTGAAGAAGCTATAGCTAACAAGAGTAATGATAACTTAACGGCTATTATTATTAAAGTAAATGCAAACAAATAAAACAAGTAAACCTACAAAAAAAGCTTCTTTTAAAGTATTTCAACCAGGTGAGTTGATTCTAGACGGCAAATATGAAATTGTTAAAAAGATCGGTGAAGGTGGAATGAGTTCGGTTGTTTATTTAGCAAAGAACTTAACAATTAAGAAAGATACATATTTTGATTACAAAAAAATGCACGTAGCTGTTAAAGTTATTACTAAAACTAAAGATGTTGATGAAGCGGATTGAATTAAGTTCCAAAATGAAATTAAAACACACTTCCGTACGCAATCGCTAACTAGTGGTAAGAAATATGTTGTAGAAATATATGATGCAAAAATTGAAGAAGAAACTATCTACATTGTCATGGAATATGTTAATGGTGATACGCTAAGAAAAATTTTAAGTAAAAAGAAATCATTGAATGTACAAGATTCAATTTATATTCTTAAAAAAATATTACTTGTTATCCAAGATATTCATAACTTACCACACAAATTAATCCATAGAGATTTAAAACCGGAGAATATTATGCTTTCGGGAGACTTAACTGAAATTAAGATATTTGACTTCGGTATTGCGATGACTTTAAAAAATGAAAACTTAACTGATACAATATTTGATCAGGAATCTTTTTTTACTAAAGACGATGAAATCTTTGGTACAGCCTATTATCTAACTCCACAAATATTAGAAGTAAGACAATTTAAGAATGATAAAGAAAAGTTTAACGAGATTCTTAATAAGATAGGTGTTCAATTTGACTTCTACGCATTAGGAATTATCTTCTACGAAATGCTAACTGGGGCTAAACCATTCATTATACCTGAAGGCAAAGATGAGAGCAAGGTGCTTAATATTGCGGCTAACTATGATATCCCTATCATTAGTGAAATGAATACCCCTCCTGAGGCTGAAAACATTATTTTACGGTTAACTGCTAGCAAGAACTTCAACACAAAAGGCGAATGAATCAGAGGATTGGGCATGAAACCATTGCCGGGAGTACAAAATCCAATTCAAATGTATAAGAGCGTAGAAGAAATTATTGATGATGTTGAGAAATTACAAAAAGATGTAGAGGAAAATAATTTGACAGAATTAAACCAGCCATTATTAAAACCTTTAAAAGATAGAAGATTCCAAACCAAAGATAAATTTATAGACATTCCTAACATTAAGACTCATTGATACGAAGAAACATGATTCTATACTACATTTACTATTATTGGGGTATTAGTATTAGTATTTGTAATTATTCTTTTCTATGTTTATTAGAAGCGCTTAAATATTCTTCTAAAATTAAATAAGCACTCATCTTATCTTTAATCTTCTTAATCTTGCTACACTTCAACCCCATGGAGTATTTAAGACTTTCGGTAGCGTTCTTTGTAGTCATTCTTTCATCTTGAAGCATAATTTTGATTGTTGGGAATAATTTAACTAGTTTTTTTCCAAAGTTTTCTACAGTAATTGTTCAATCACTTTTTTCACCACTTAATTTTAATGGTCAGCCTAATACTATAGTACCAATTTCGTTTTTATATGTATCGACTAGTTTTCTTAGTCTTTCAAAACATAGCTCATAATTATTTTTAGCAAATTCAAAGTTTTCAAGCGCATTAATAATCGTTTGAGAAGTATCGGTAATAGCTAAACCCATACTCTTTGTTCCTAGATCAATACCTAAAATTCTCATTAATCTAACTTGTTTCTCTTTTTATCTTGTTTTTTTTTAAGTTCATCTAAACGTTTGTTATCAGCAACAATATGTTTTTGACTTTCTCTGTATTTCTTTTCAGCTTCCGCTAATTTCATTCTCATTTCTATTTTCTTTTTATCGTTTCTGTCTCTAAGTTTATTTTGCTTAACTTGAACTAAAAGTGCTGCAAATACACCAATCATTCCACTACCAGCAATTACACTACCAGCAATTAATAATCCTTTTCACGCATCGTTGTTATAGTAATCACCAGATGTACGGAAAACTGTAGAAATACCAACTAAGATTAAACCCGCCATAACAACTATCATTAATCCTCTAACCACTTTATAACTAGAACCTAGAGCAACGCTAAAATCATCACTCTCATTAGACTTTCATCATTTAGATTTTTTCTCAGTGTTTTTCTTTTTGCCTCACATAGTGATATTATAAGTCTGGTCTTATTTTTTTAGTTTTTTTTATTTGTTCTTTTTTTCTGAATTCATCTATCTTTTTATGATTTCCACTTAATAAAACTTCCGGAACTTTATGACCTTCAAAATTTAATGGTTTTGTATAAGTTGCATAATCAAGGAGATTATTATTAAAACTTTCACTTTCTAATGATTTTTTACTAATTCCATTTTCTAACAATCTAACTACCGCTTCGCTAATAACCATGGCGGGAATTTCTCCACCAGTTAATACATAATCACCGATTGAGATAGATTCATCTACATAATTTAATATTCTCTCATCAAAACCTTCATAGTGACCACAGATTAGCATAATATCTTTCTCTTTTGAAAGCGAAACTGCTTTTGCTTGTTTGAAAGGTTGTCCTTGAGGTGATAATAAAATCACTTTAGTATTTTTAGTTTTATTAGCTTTAATAGCACCAACAATTGGTTGCAACATTAAAACCATTCCGCCACCACCACCATATTGGTAATCATCCACTTGCTTATTTTTTTGTTTAGAATAATCTCTAAAATTTACAATCTTAATAGTGGCAACTTTTTTTTCAATAATATTTTTAACAATCGAGTTCTTTAGAAACTCGTTAAATAATTGTGGGAATAAAGTTAGGATGGTAATTTTCATATTATGATGCAGTCGGAATGTCTAAATAATAGTTTGTATATGTATTATCTGTAGGAAACATACTATTAACGTTATATTCCAAAAAATTAAAAGATTGATCTTCTGCGGCAGGAGCGTAATAAGTTTCAATATTTCCACAATAAGCATCAGTTTTATCTACAGTTCTCCCACCTCAGTAAATGCCTACTAAAGTTGGTACTCCACCTTCTCAGGTCATTACCATACTTCCACTAGCTCCACCACTAAGTTTATCACAAACAGTAGGTTTCATAATAACATCATTACCAATTGTTCAATATTTCTTTTCTTCTAAATAGTGACTCATCGTTACCATTTCCTTTGGTTTATCATGGATTCGTTCTTTATATCCTTGAGAAAAATCAGGACGGCAAGTAAGGAAAGTATAATGAGTATCTCTTGAAGATTGATTTACTGGATATCCACCAATAAATAATTGCTCTTCTTCTGAAGCATTGGATTTATTAGAAAGTTGAAAAGGATAACCATTTGCATCACATATACTATTAACATTGCTGAATTTACCAGTATCGGATAAGCCAAAGTTAGCATAACATAAATAGCTATCGAATCCGATGTTATTGTTAACACTTTCATAAGAACCGTGTTCTAATAATTTAAAATCAGATATCGGTTTTAGATCGTGGTTTGGCGTATCTGTTCAGTTGTAGTAATAGTTGGCACTTTTAATTTTTTGCATCATTTCAACAACGTGTCAATTAGTAATTAAATAATATTGGTAATCACCACCACCAACATCATATTCTGGATCACCAGCTTCTAAATGTTTAGCAACAAAAGCTGTCCCACTAACTCCCTGAGGGATTAACCCTCCGCTGTGTGAATTTTTAGCAGAAATTTGCATAGAAAGAGTATCAATACGTGCTGAAGTTTGCAATGCTACGATTTTGTCATCTTCGTCGTGTAAATAAACTTTCTCATCTTGAATTACTGGTGTGCCATTTTTAGTAACGTTAATTAGAATATTTTCAGTAGCAGCTGGTGCGTTTATTATTCTAATACCGTACTTATTTTTATTTCATCCTAATTCTTCAATGTTAGTTTTATCACCAGCAATTGAAACTTCGATCCCGCTATGTTTATTTGAATTTAAACAAGTAACATACATGGTGTCATCTAAATCATCGGAACCATAGTATAAATCATTAGTAGATAAGTAGTAACCAACTTGGTTTCTATGAGATAAGTAGATTGCTAATGGGATAACAACAATTGCAGCAGACACAACTCCAAATCCCGATCAAATTCATATTTTAGTTTTCTTTTTCATTATTTTTTTAAGATGATAGCGTTATCGCCATTGTTGTAGTAACCTTTCCTGATGCCAACTTGGACAAAACCATTTTTTTGGTAGAAACTTATAGCATCTACATTGTTTTCATTAACTTCTAAAATAAAACTATTTGTATACATTTGTTTTGCTCTTTCTATTAATTGCGAAGCAAATCCTTGTCTACGATAATCTTTTGCAGTAAAAATTTTAATAACATCAATGTCTTCTAAAATGTGTAATATTAAATAAGCAACTAATTCATTTTTAACATATCCGCCAAATAAACGGTAGTTATCATTATTTAACATATCCTCCAATTGCGCTAATGAATATCTTGAATGTCCAGTAAATGTTTCGTTTTCGTATTGAACGATAGTTGGCAAATCTTCTTTTTCGATATATTTTATATCCATATAGTTATTATAAAATAATATATTTTATATGCTACAATTCTTTATTTTTCTTTAAGTAGATTAAAACTCCAGCACCACCAACACTAGCTACACCTAAGGCGATTAAAACATATTGGAATCGTTCAACTCACGCTGCTGCTGAACCAATAATATATTCATCATTACTTAGGTCAGCATCATTCGATAACTTCGCACTAAGGCCTGTTGCAACATAATAATCATTGCCGTACGTAATTGTAGTACCGGTTACAGTAACGCTATAGTGTGATAAAGCAGCTTTTCAATCGTTCTCTAGATGTCAGGTAGCATCAGGACTATGTTGATTGATATATACAAGATAAGAAGCATATGTTTCGGTATTGGTAAGTTTACCAGCTATTTTTGTTGTTTAGATAATAAATTCGTGTAATGAGAAGTAGCGCAAGCACTAACGAGAGCGGATATACCTGTTGCTGCTCCTATTGCAGCAAAAGCACTAATTGAACCGATTGCATAAATTTTCAATCATTTGCTTTTTGCCATATAACTTCAATTATAGAAAATAAATTTTAGAAAAGAGAAATATTTTTTTCTATATTGTTTCAATATAAAACTCTATTTAGCTAATTCAACAATTAAATCAATCAACTCGTTAAATGTTTTAATTGTGGTTAATTTATCATCAGGGATAGTAATGTTAAAAGCAGATTCCATATCAACAATAATAGAAATACCAGTTAATGAATCAACACCAATTTCTTTTAGTGGTCTATTGATATCTTTAGCATCAAATCTAACACCACGGTTAGTAGCAATTTTTTTTAGTGTATTAATAATTTCTATTTTTTCCATATCTTAATTATATTTTACTATTTAGCAAAAAGTGCTTGAAAGATTTCGTCATATGTTTCCACTAAGTGAATAACAACGTTATCTCTAATCTCCTTAGGAATATCTTCTAAATATCTTTCGTCATCTTTAGGAATAAAGAATTCGGTTACACCACCACGGTAAGCTGAAATAACTTTTTCTCTAACTCCACCAATGATTCCAACTTTACCACGAAGTGTAATTTCTCCAGTCATAGCGATATTATTAGGAACTTTTTTCTTAGAAAGTGCAGAAATAATTGCGGTAGTCAAAGTTACACCGGCACTTGGACCATCTTTAGGAACTCCACCACTAGGAACGTGGATGTGTAGGTCGATAGTACTGAAATCAATATTACCTAATCCAAACTCTTCAGCATTAGATTTAACATAGCCTAAAGCAACTTGTACAGATTCCTTCATTGTTTCTTTTAAGTTACCAGTAATACTAATTCCTGCTTTACCTTTAAATGAAGTAACCTCGATTGGTAATAAATCTCCGCCAGCACTTGTATAAGCCATCCCGTTTACAACACCAGGGAATACTTTTTCATCTTTCATGTTGTATTCAAAAACTATTTTACCTAAATATAATTTAACTTTTTCTTCGCTATCAATCTTTTCAATAAAGTTTTCATCTTCTTGTAATTTAACAGCAATCTTACGTGCAATCTTTTGCATTACTCTTTCTAATTCACGAACACCGGCTTCACGAGTATAGTGACGAATAATAAATAAAATCATTTCATCTGTAATTGAGAAATGTTCTGCATTTAAACCAGTATTACTTAATGTTCTGTTGATTAAATAGTTTTTAGCAATTGATAATTTTTCATACTCTGTATAACTAGTTAATTCGATAATTTCTAAACGGTCATATAATGGTTCGGGAATTTGTGAAATATAGTTAGCAGTACACACAAACATAACTTTACTTAAATCGTATGGTTCTTCGATATAGTTATCACTGAATAATTTATTTTGTTCAGGATCTAACACTTCTAATAAAGCAGAACTTGGATCTCCTTTATAACCATCATTACCCATTTTATCTATCTCGTCTAATAAGAATAAAGGGTTAACAACTCCAGCATTTTTCATTCCCGAGATAATACGTCCAGGCATTGAACCTAAATATGTTTTTCTATGACCACGGATTTCAGATTCATCTTTTACACCACCTAAAGACATTTTAACAAACTTTTTATTTAAAGCTTCAGCAATAGATTTAGCTAAACTTGTTTTACCAACACCTGGAGGTCCTGATAAACAGATGATTGGAGATTTTCCTTTAGGAGCGCGAGCTCTAACGGCTAAATATTCAATAATTCTTTCCTTAACTTTTTCTAAACCAAAGTGAGATTTATCCAAAACTTCTTTAGCGTGTTTAACACTATTATCATCTTCAGTCTCTTGTCATCAAGGGATATTCAACAATCATTCTATATATTGTTTAGTAATAGCGTTCTCTTGACTGAAACCAGTTGATTCCATTTTATTAATCTCTGCCAACACTTTTTCTTTAATATAGTTAGGATAAGGATTCTCTTCAACACGTTTTCTATAAGAGTTAACATCAGATTCATTAGGATTTATTTTTCCTAATTCATCTTTAACAGCTTTCATTTTTTCTCTTAAATAGAATTCCCTTTGTTGAGCAGACATTTTTTCATTAACTTTTTTATTAATTTCGCTGTCAACTTGTGCTTTGAATTCTTCGCTTTCACTTTCGTTTTGTTTGTTTAATAAGAAGTTGTAAATAATTTCAGCACGTTTAACTAAATCTTTTTCTTCTAGAATCTCTCTTCTGAAAGATTTATATTTAGAATAATCGTTTCTCGAAAGATTAAGAGCAATCTTATCTAATACATCGCTAGAAGATTTTGAAGATAAATATGTTTGTAATTCTTTCTCATCTAATTTATTTGTAGCAAGTTTCTTAAGCAATTCAGAAATTTTTGTAATAATCTCAGGTAATTTAGGATCGTTTCCATTAAGATCTTTAAATGTTTCAACTTCAGCAACATAATTATCTTCGATAGATAAGTTTAATAGAACTTGTCTCTTTAAACATTTAAATTTAATTTCATATACTTCACCTTTGTTTTCTTTATTTACTAGTTTTGTACTAATGATTTCACACAATGTACATGTTTGAAAAATATCTTTAAATTTAGGGTTTTCAATATCGGGATTATCTTGTGTTAATAATACGAACTTTTTATTATCTTTAGAGTTGTCTAAATATTTCTTTACAACTTCAACAGATTTAGGACGACCTACTTTAGGTGTGTTTTCGCTAGAAGGTAAAGCAATAAGTTCACGGGATATAATTGCATTGTATTTCATACTCATGTATATATTATATGATAAATTAGCAATCAATGGTTTAGAGTGCTAACTATGAGTATTTATTGCAAACTCTAGATAGATCTCTTGCCTTAATATCTTGACGTTTATCGTTAAGTTTTTTGTGACGTGCTAAAGCAATCTCAATTTTGATATTGTCTTTAGAAAAATATACTTTTGTAGGGATAATTGTCAATTTTTGTTTTTTAACTAACATATCAATTTTTTCGATTTCACTCTTATGCAATAATAGTTTTCTTTTATGGTCAGGAACATATTTCTCAATCTTGCTACTATTTACAAATGGTGGAATATACATATTGATAACATACATCTCTTCTTTTTTAATAATACAGAATGCTTCGTCAATATTACCATTACTTTGTGCTAATGACTTAACTTCGTTTCCAGTTAAAACAATACCACACTCATAAGTATCAATAATATGGTAATTAAAATTAACTTTCTTGTTAGGGATTAATAGTTTCATAGCGTATGATTTGATTATAAAAGAAAGTTATTGGATAACAAAGTAATTACAAATTATTTTGTGCGTATGTAACGTTAATTAAATTATTCAATAACATAATGATCGTCATAGGTCCAACACCACCAGGCACAGGAGAAATAGCGTACACGCTATCTTTTACATTTTCAAAATCGACATCCCCGCATAATTTACCATTTTCATCTCTATTGATACCGACATCAATAATTACTTGGTAAGGGTTAGTAAATTCTTTGGTGACAAACTTGGCTTTACCAATACAAGGAACTAGAACGTCAGCTTTAGCACAAATTTGTGCAAGATTTTGTGTTCCACTATGACAAACAGTAACGGTTGCATTTTCTAATAAAAATAAAGAAGCAAGGGGTTTACCAACAATATTACTTCTACCAATAATAACTACATTTTTCCCTTTAAGTTCAATATTGCTTCGTTTAAGCATTTGGATTACTCCATAAGGTGTACATGGTAGTATACCATTGAAATCTCTTTTAGCGGTTCATAGTAATCCAACATTCTTGGCATGGAAACAGTCTACATCTTTATTCGGACTAATAGCATCAATTACTTTGTTTTCATCAATATGTTTAGGAACTGGTAATTGTACAAGAATGCCATTTACTTTATCATCATCATTTAATCTGTTGATTAGAGCAATTAAATCAGCTTCGCTTGTGCTTTCTTCTAAATGGTGTAATTGTCCTACAATACCTAATTTATCGCATAGTCTAATTTTATTTCTTACATAAACAGCAGAAGCAGGATTATCGCCAACTTGTATTAAAGCAATTGTCGGGATGATTCCTTTATTTTTTAAGAAATCAATCTTGTGGTTTAACTCACCACAAATTTTTTCACTAATTTCTTTGCCATTAATCAATAACATAATGTTATTATATTTTAACAAAATCTATAATAATTAAAAATGAACAATCTAGTTGGCAAATATAAAAAAGATGGTGAATATTCTTATGCTTTAGGAACAACAATTGTATTTGAACTACTTAAAAATAATATTAAATGCGATTGTTTATATGTGCATTCTAAGTTTAGAGAGAACGAGTATACAGCACAAATATTTGAAATGGCTGAAGCAAAGAAGATTGAGATAATTAACTCAGATAAAATCTTTAACACATTAAGTGATAAAGAAAATTGTTTCTTAATTGGTAAATTTAAAAAGTATAAAAAACAGTTAGTTGCTGACGCTAATCATGTTGTATTAGTTAATATTTCTAATAGTGGAAACTTAGGAACAATTATGCGAACTAGTCTAGGATTTGGAATTTGAAATATTGCAATTATCGGGCAATCAGTAGATATTTTTGATCCTAAAACAATTAGAGCATCAATGGGAGCAATATTTAGCTTAAATGTAGAATTATTTAATAACTTCGAACAATACCAAGCAAAATTCTCTATTCACTCTTATTATCCATTTATGTTAAAAGCTAAAACACAATTACATAATGCACATTTTACAAGACCTTATAGTTTAATTTTTGGCAACGAATCTAGTGGTTTAGATGATAAATTTTTAAACATGGGCACGCCGATTATTATTAAGCACGAAAATACAATTGATTCATTAAATTTAGCAATCAGTGTAGCAATAGCAATTTTCCACGCTACAAAATAATACTACATTATGTAGAAAAATATTTTATTACTAAGTACTTTTTAGCAATTTATAATATTAGCATATGTATTATTCAAAAGGTAATTATAATTATAATTATGATGAATAAAAAGAAATTTAAGAGAAATTATATATTAAAAACTTTACTACCAGTTTCATTGATTGCAGTTGCTGGAGTTGCAACTTCAATAGTATTTATTACCAAAAGTTGCAATGGAAAAAGTTCTGGAAGTATTGATGGCAAAAATTGAAAAGGATATATTAGTGGAAATTTAGAAATAACACTTTATGGTGAAACTAAAACTGCTATTATTTCTGCGAGTGATAGTTATAAAGCTGATAACCTAATAATCCCAGAAACAATAGAAGCTGGTGGTATCACTTATACAATTATTGGTATTGGAGAAAATGCTTTTAAGGATCAAGATATCTCAGGGGGGGTCTCTCTACCCAATACAATAACATCTATTGGAGCACATGCATTTGAAGGTTGCGATAAATTAACTGGAACATTAAAACTTCCCAGCGATATCACTAGTATTAGTGACTATGCATTTAAGGATTGTTCTGGTTTAACAGGAACATTAAAAATTTCAAATAAAATTGAGAACATTGGAGATTATGCTTTTAGTGGATGCTCTAAATTATCAACATTAGATTTGACTACAGCAACAAATTTAACAACAATCGGTAGTCAAGCGTTTGCTCAATGTTATAACATTGGTGGTACAATCATGATTCCACCACAACTTACAAGAATATCTAATGCAGCATTTTCTGCCTGTACCAGTCTAAATTCAATTAATTTCACTAATGCTACAAGTTTAACAAATATTGCGAATATGGCGTTCCAAGCATGTACTAGTCTCACTACGGCAAATTTAATATATGCATCAAGTTTAGAAAATATTGGACAATCTGCTTTTGCAGGTGATACATCGCTAAGTGGTATCATCACTATTCCTAATAATGTACAAACAATTGATAATAATGCATTCTTAAACTGTTCTTCTATAGCTGCTTTAAATTTAGCATCTGCCTTAAACTTAGAAAATATTAATTTTGCTGCCTTTAAAGGCTGCACTGGTTTAAGTGCCGCAGATTTATCTTCTGCCCCTAAACTAAATACCATTAACGGATTTGCATTTGATGGTTGTTCTAATCTATTGGGTACATTGTCTATCCCACCAACAGTTAACACATTAGGAAACGGTGCATTTAGAAATTGCTCTAATATTAATCAATTAGTTTTAACTTCAAGAGCTTCTCAACCAAATTGATTAGGTACTGATATATTTCAAGGCTGAGATGAAACAAGTACTGATTGCACTGTTGTTATTACTGGTGGATGAAATACTAATGACGCACTTGTTTATCTGCAAACAAAAGGTTTGCCAACTAACTGAGATGTAGCGTAGTAGGAAATCACTTATTATAATAATAATATGTCAAAATTTAAACAAGATACTATAGTAACGTTCTTAAAAAACTATGGTTTCGTATTTGCAAATAGTGAGATTTATGGCGGATATGCTAATGCTTGAGATTACGGTCCTTTAGGTTCATTATTAAAGAATAATATTAAAGCATTGTGATGAAAAGAATTCGTTACAAGTGTTCCTAATGCTGTTGGTGTAGATACTGCAATTATTTCTAATCCAATTGTGTTTAAAGCTAGTGGACACGTAGATGGATTTAGTGATCCGCTGATTGACTGTAAAAAGTGTCACCAACGTTTCCGTGCAGATAAATTAATTGAAGCAAATGTTTCTGATGCTAATATTAGTGAAAATACTAAAACAGAAATCTTAACTGATATTATTAAAACTAATAATGTTCCTTGTCCTAGTTGTGGAGCTAGCGACTGAACTGAAGTTAGAAAGTTTAATTTAATGTATAAAACTTACCAAGGTGTAACAGATGATACATCTTCTTTAACTTACTTACGTCCCGAAACTTGTCAAACTATTTTTGTTGACTTCAATCAAATTTTAAGAACAAGTCGTCAAAAACTACCATTTGCGGTCTGTCAAATTGGTAAATCTTTTAGAAATGAAATTACACCAGGAAACTTCATTTTTAGAACTCGTGAATTTGAACAAGCTGAAATTGAATACTTTACTTACCACGATAATGTACCTAATGAATTCCCAATGTGAATTGAAAAAGTAGAAAACTTCTTATTCAATGAGTTAGGATTTGATAAATCACACGTTTATAAAAAAGAAATTCCTGCAAATGAATTAGCTCACTATTCAAGTAGAACAATTGATTTCCAATATGACTTCCCACATGGTATGAGTGAATTATGAGGATTAGCCCATAGAGGAACATATGATTTAACTAACCATGGTAATATGTCTAAAAAAGATTTAAGCTACCTAGAACCCGATGGAACTAGAATTGTACCTGAAGTTATTGAACCATCAGTTGGTGTAGATCGTTTATTCTATGCTATCGTTTGTGAAAAATATGATGTTGAAAAAGTTGGTGAAGAAGAAAGAGAAGTATTACACTTACCTTATTCATTATGTCCTTACAAATGTGCAATTTTACCTTTAAGCAATAAATTAAGTGATAAAGCTTATCCAATATATTTAAACTTATTAAAGAAGGGTATTTCTTGTCAATATGATATTTCTGGTTCTATTGGAAAAAGATATAGAAGACAAGATGCTATTGGCACAATGTATTGTATTACATACGATTTTGAAAGTGAAGCAAATGGTACTGTAACAATTAGAAACCGTGATACAATGAAACAAGAAGTTGTTAAAATTGAAGATATTAATAAATATATATTCTAATATCAAACTTTATTAAGATATAGCCCGCTTGCTCTAACCTTAGTGATGCTACTACCTTTTTTAGGATTGTTTAATAATTTTTTAATATCTTCATTAGTCTTTCGATTTTCATTAACATCTATAAGTGCTCCAACTATCATTCTAACCATACCTCTTAAAAAACCATTACCTTTAATTTTAATAACAATTTCATTTCCTACTTTATTAATCTTAATGTATTCTATATTTCTTGCAGTATCTTCAATATCACTGATGCTAAAAGATAAGAAGTTATGTTTGCCTATGAATAATTTACTAGCAGCTTTAATTTTAGTTAAGTTAATTGGTTTATCATAAACTAAATAATAATCTTTAAAGAATGGATTATCGTTCTTGTTATATATTTTATATATGTATTCTTTTGCTTTAGCACTAAAACGTGCGTGGAAATCGTTTCCTACTTTCTTTAATGATTTAATTTTAATATCTTCGGGAACCATTCTTTTTAAAGCAAGTAATAATTCATTCTTATCCATTTTTGTTTTAAAAGTAATAACTTGGTTGTAAGCGTGAACAAATGCATCAGTTCTTCCACTAGCATTAACGGTAATTTTTTCATTAGATATTTTAGATAAGATGTCTTCAATAACTTTTTGAATAGTAACTACATTAGATTGCTTCGCTCAACCATGATAGTTTTTACCATCATATGAAATATCTAATCGATAATTATTGTTCATTAACTAGCTCCAAATAATAAGTGGATATCACTAGCGGCAAAGCTGTTAAAAATAATTCTTTGATTGATTAACATAATGATCATTCCAAATGTAATAGAAATGCTTGCTAAATAAACGAAGTCACTCTTTTGGAAATGGTAATTACGATATTTTGTTGTTTCACCTTGAGGGAAGAAGTTTCTTGCATCCATAGCAATTGCTAAGTCATTAGATTTGTTAAAAGCAATTACGAACATCGGAATAATTAAGGAACTGAATGCTTTAAATTTATCAAATGTTGTACCATTACTAAAATCTACACCTCTACTTGCTTGTGCATTTAGAATTCTTCTAGACTCTTCAACCAATGATGGAACGAAACGAATAGAAAGAGATAAGATTGTTGCTCATTCTTTTACCGGAGCTTTAAACAATTTTAAAGGATATAACAAGTTATAAATTGCATATGTTAATTCTGTATTGGTTGTGCTACTTACTAAGATGGTAACAACAATAATCATAGAAATAATTTTGAATGTAATATTAGAAGCATGGAATAAAACATTATCAGAAAGTGTATATCAATGAGTTTGTAATGCTACACACATTCAAACACGGTTGTTGCCACTTCCTACATCATACAAAGAGAAGCTTCATTTTCCACCACCGGCATTACGTAAAAGCTCTTCAAAATGATCGAATGCATCAGCATATGCATCATGTCCAGCTGCACCAGTTCAGAATTGTTCATTACCTGTAAAATTAAAGAATTTAGCTCCTCATACTTGAGAGATAGAGTAGTAATATTCAGTGTCATCAAATTGTTGGTAATTCTTTTCACCACCTCATCAGTGTAATTTTGATGGATTAAAAATCGCTACGTCCGGATTCTTAACGATAATTCAGTTAAGTAAGAATAATAAACAGAATGTAAAGATGATTGAGTAAATAATAATTGTTGTGGCTTTTAAAGAAGGTCTTGAACAGAATCATAAAACAATAATAATTCCAACGATAACTAATTCAGCCAATGAGTTTTCAGCTAAGAAAATAAATACAATTAAAAAGATAATTGAAATAAATTTCAATGTGGGGTTCATCGTACAAACGAAGTTATTTCTATTATGCTTTATTGCCATACTTAATTAAATTAATTCCTTTCACTAATTCTTCAACTGTTCTAGGTTGTATCTTTAATAATTCATTATATTTTTTATCTTTAGCGATTAATTCTTTAATGGTTTTAAAAATTAATGGTGTAGATAAGTTTTCGTTCATAACTAATTGTTCGTCTTGGAAAATTTCATATGTATTTCCTGATTTAAGAATTTTCTTATCTCCGATAACAACAACGTTATCAGCAATCTCTAAAGCATGGTTCATTGAGTGAGTAACAACTATAATCGTTTTTCCCATAGCTTTTAATTTTTTAAATATTTCCAACATTTCTCTTTCACCATTAGGATCTAAACCAGCAGTTGGTTCGTCAAAAATTAAAATCTCGGGTTCGATTGCTAAAATTCCAGCAATAGCCACTCTACGTTTTTGTCCACCGCTTAATCCAAATGGGTTACGAGGTAGGAAACTTTCATCTAATCCAACTAGTTTTAAATATTTCTTAGCTCTTTTAATTGCTTCATCTTTTTTAACTTTAAAGTTCATCGGCCCAAAGATAATATCTTTCTCAATAGTAGATTTGAATAATTGATATTCTGCAAATTGGAATACCATACCAATTTTTTGTCTAATCTTTTTAACATTCATAATTTTACCAAATTTTATTTTGATAAGCTCATCAAATACTGCGATAGAACCTAATTGGGTTTTATTTAAACCATTAAAGTGAGAGATTAAAACTGTTTTACCACTTCCGGATTTACCAGCAATATAGTGGATCTTACCTTTTTCAAAACCATAATTTAAATTATCCAATAAAGTAAATTCATTTTTTTGTTTTTTGTTGAAGACAATAGATAAGTCCTTCAATATAATTGCGTTTTTAGATTGTGTTATTTTATTTTGCATATGTCATTAATAATAGATTCAGAATCAATATGTAAATCAAAATGTTTTGTTTTGGATTTGTTTTGTTTTTCTAATTCCATGCATAATTTTAAATTAAAAGGAACATCTAACTTTACATTTAATAAAAAATCTCTATTTTCAAATATTTCTTTAGGAGATCCAATCTTTAAAACTTTACCGCCACTCATTACAATTACCTTATCTGCTTGTGTAACTTCTTCCATATCGTGAGTAACAGAGATAATAGTTTTTTTATATTTATCTTTTAAATAATACATTAATTTTTTTAATTCTTCTTTTGCATTAGGGTCAAGCATAGCAGTAGACTCATCAAAAATAACAATCTCTGGGTTAGAAGCTAAAGTAGAAGCAATTGCTACACGTTGTTTTTGTCCACCACTCAACATGCTTGGAGCGTCTTTAACAAAATCATTCATTCCTACAGCCTTACTCACTAAATCAACAACATCACTCATTAAATTTTGAGGAACTTTATTATTTTCTAACCCAAATACTATGTCATCTTCAACTGTTAAACCAATAAATTGGTTATCTGGATTTTGGAAAACAATACCTAAATAGTTTCTTATTTTTTTAATGTTGGTGTTATTCATTTCTAAATCTTTAATAAATATTTGTCCAGATTGAGGAGTAATCAAACCCATAACTAATTTAGAGATTGTTGATTTACCACTACCATTATGTCCAATAACACAAACATACTCGCCGGCCTTGATATTAAAAGAAACATCATTAATATTAATCATACCTTGTCTATACCCAAATACTACATTTTTAAATTCGATGATATTCTCAGACATTATTGCTCACAAACGGGTGGAACCCCTTCGCTTGCCATAGCTTTTCTGCATTCTTGACATTTTCCTCAAAATGGACAAGTTTTTGTTCCACATGGGCAATTCTTGTTAAATTTCATTTTCTTATCTATTTTCATATATTAATTATATGTAAACATATAAAATTCGTCTCTTATAATCTCTATATGATCAATTTTGCACAAACAATTAAAAGAGTTAGACGAAAAACTAAGAAAACATATGGTGACCAATTTTCAAGAAATGAAAAAGGTACTTATATTATTAACATGAAAACTGAATCAATTGATAATTTAATGGAAGATTTTTCTATTTGTAGCAACCGTTGTGTTAAAGAAAGCGTTTATACCAATATCGAAGATATCGTACATAATCTACCTGTTAAAGCTGATATTGAATTCCAAGTGGAAGTAATTCAACAATCAGATAAAGAAAATAAACTTAAAAGTGTATTTGCTAACTCGTTTAAACATAAATATGTTCTTGACAGTTTAAACAATGAAAGAATTAAGAAAACTAACCTTATAGTTTCACTAATGTGTATCGCTATGGCTGTGCTAGTTTTTGGTTTTTTGACTATTGTCGAATTATTTACATCTGAGTTTTATAAAAATTTACCTGAAACAGTTTGAGAAATAATCGTTATTGCTGGTTGGGTATTAGGTTGGGAAGCATTCGACCGTTTGGTATTTGGTCAAAATGAAATAAATTTTAAACAAGTTAAAAACTATCACTTATACCACTCAAACATTCGCTTCAAACACGCTAAGAAACCAGATATAAACGCACAAGAAAAAGTTGCAAGCATTAACCCTGCTCAAATTATTACAACATTTAATAAATTGGATGCTGAACAAAAGAAAGAAGAAGCTAAAGTTGTTAAGATAGAAGAGAAGAAATCTGAGACTAAAAGAATTGATATACCGAAAGAAGAATTAAAAAAATAATTACATTCTATCGCTAGGAGTAATCTTCAATAATTTTAAACCACTTGCTAAAACTTGTTTTACAGCCACAGAAAGTGTTAATCTTTGACTAGATAAATCTAAATTAACTTCATCAATAATCTTGTTACTTGTATAGTAGCTGTGGTAAAGTTTAGCTAATTGTTGTAAGTAGTTGCATAATCTATGAACTTCATAGTTGTTAGCAATTGTTTGAAGGATATGTTTGTAGAATGCAAGCATACATTTTATTTCTCTTTCAATTGGTAAATTTAATAGAGATAAACTCTTTGTATCCATTTCAACATTTTTATTCTTGTTGATAACTTGGTTAATTCTTGCATGAGCATATTGTACGTAGTATAAAGGGTTGTTTGCATCTTTTTGAGTAACTTTATTAACATCAATATTAATGTGTGAATCTAATGTAGTGGAAACTAAATATCATCTAGCAGCATCTTTACCAATTGTATCTAGCATATCTTGTAAAGTTAATGAGTTACCGGTACGTTTAGACATTTTAAATTCTTGTCCGTCTTTAGTTAACTTAACCATTTGTTGAAATAAAACAGTTAATTTATTATCAGGGTTACCAAGCATTTGGATTGCAATATTCATACGTTGTACATAAGAAGCATGATCCGCGCCTCATATATTAAATAATTTATCATACCCTCTTGATAATTTAATGCTATGGTAAGCAATATCGGGCGTGAAATATGTGTATGTTCCATCAGATTTAATTAATACACGATCTTTATCATCACCAAATTGAGTTGTTTTTAAGAATAAAGCGCCTTCAGCAGTATATGTATATTTTTCTAAAGACTTTAAAACAAGAGGAATTAATTTTTTCTTATAAATAATTGATTCGCTGAATCAAATATCAAATACAACATCAAATTTTGCTAATGTATCTTTAATAATATTTAATAAAAAGTTTGTTGAAAATAATTTTACGGTTTCTAAATTAGCGCCAACTAATTTATGACCTTTTAAAAATTTATCACCATATTTTTCTTGTAAAGCTGTAGCGACACTAATTATTTCTTGTCCATGGTAAGAGTCTTCGGGTAATTCAGCTTTAACATCAAATAATTGTAAGTATCTTACATAAACGGATTGAGCTAATTTTTCAATTTGTCCACCACCATCATTAATATAGAATTCTTTGTTAACACTAATACCGTATTTCTTTCATATGTTTACGAGTGTATCACCATATGCAGCATTACGCGCATGTCCTAAGTGTAATAAACCAGTTGGGTTAGCGGAAACAAATTCTAAATTATAAAATAATTCTTTCTTTTTAAAATTATCATATTCTTCACCTTTTTCTATAATTTCAAAAATATGATCTTGTAAAAAATTCTCAGATAAAGTAAAGTTAATAAAACCTGGTTCAACAAATTCCACTTTCTCAAAATACTTTTTATATTTAGCTAATTTATCTACAAATATTTTTTTGTATTCATCAATTACTTCTCTTTTTACTTTTGTTTTAACTAAGAAGTTAGTAGAAAAATCACCAAACTTTTGGTTTTTACTTTTTTCTATTTCGGGGTTAAAACTTTTTCTCTCTACTCCGGTTTCGTTAATATAAAAGTTTTCTTTAAAAACAACATCCTCAATAATTTTCTTTAATTCTTCTATTATTGTTTCACACTTCTTAGCCATATAAAAATTATATGAATAATATTTCTTTGATGAAAGGTAACTCAATTTGAATAGCTTGTTTAATGCCACTATCAAATGTGTTTTCAAAATATGGACAACCCACACATGCACCCTTAACTTTTATTTTTAAAATCTTGGATTTACTATCATAACTTTCGAATTCCATATCTCCTCCATCGTTTTGAAGATAAACACGTAATTTATCAATTACTTTAAGAATCTTACTTTTCATCCTTTTTATTTTCCTCAGTTTTTTCTGCTGGTTTACTACCTGTATAGTGACCGTATCCACTCATCTTTAATAAATCAATATCATCACGTAATTTTTTGTTAACAGTATTTGAAACAGCGATTTCATTTCTTAGTTGTGTAATTTCTTCTTTAAATTTAATATTTTCTAAATATTTATTTTCAACCAATGTTTTTACTTCGTCAAAATAACCAATCACTTCATCAAAAAAACCATCAACATCCTCGGGATCATATCCCTTTTCATTACTTATTTTAAATTTCTTTTCTAATAAAGTTTCATTTAATTTTTTAATTCCTGCGTTAAATTTTGATATTCAATCTTTATCCATAAAAATAATTATATTATTACGCGTTTGTTTTTATTCATTGAACGATTGCTTCCTTAGGCCTAAACCCCATGAATGAAGAAATTTGTTTACCGTCCTTAAATAAATAAACAGTTGGGATAGACATAACATTAAATTTTCTTGCTAATTCTACTTCTTGATCTACATCAACCTTAATAAATGTTACATCTTTTATTTCTTCACTTAACTCGTGAATGATAGGGCTTAACATTTTACAAGGACCACATCAACTAGCGAAGAAATCTACTACAACTATTTTGTTTTTTTGTAAAATAATATCTAATTCAACAGCGTTCATTATATTACTTATTATATTTTTGTATAATATTTATATGTTCGCAATTATCAGTGTTGGTGGAAAACAATATAAAGTATCTCAAGATTCTGTTATTTACGTTGAGAAAATTGAACAAGCAGATGGAAGTGATATTACTATTAATGAAGTATTAATGGTTGATGAAAAAATTGGCCAACCATATGTAGAAGGTGCAAAAGTTGTATGCACTGTTGATAAACAAATTAAAGGTGAAAAATTAGATATTATCCACCACCGTCCTCAAAAACACCACACAAAAAGAATGGGTCACCGTCAAAAATTAACTAAATTAACAATTAAAAGCATTTCATTGTAATTAATTTAATATATAATATAAATATGAAAGTTAGAGCATCGGTTAAACCAATATGTAAAGATTGCAAGATTATTAAAAGATTTGGCAATGTTATGGTAATCTGCAAAAACCCAAAGCACAAACAAAGACAAGGATAATGGCACGTTTATTAGGAGTTGATATACCAAACAATAAGAAAGTTCCCTATTCTTTATCTGCAATCTATGGAATTGGAATACCCGCTGGTAAGACTATTTGTAAAGCAGCTGGAGTTGATCCTGAAAAGAGAGTTCATGAATTAACCGATCAAGAATTAGCTAAGATTCGTGAGATCGCTATTAAATATACAACTGAAGGTGACTTACGTAGAGATATTAGTCATAATATTAAAGCTTTAATGGAAATCGGATGCTACCGTGGATTAAGACACAGAAGAAATTTACCTGTTAGAGGACAAAGAACTCGTACTAACGCAAGAACTCGTAAAGGTCCAAGAAAGACAGTTGCTAACAAGAAGGTGGAGACTAAATAGTAGAAAGGGGTAATTATGGCAGTAGCAAAAAAAGTAAAAGTAATGAACAAAAAGCCAGTGGCTAAGAAGAAAAAGAAAAAACTAACAAGTTTTACTGGTGTTATTCACATCCACTCTTCTAGTAATAATACTATTGTTTGTGCAACTAATGACGCTGGAGACGTTCTAACTTGAGCAAGTTCTGGAACTGTTGGATATAAAGGTTCTAAGAAATCTACTCCTTATTCAGCTGGTCAAGCAGCTACGGTTGTAGCTAACAATGCCAAAGCTATGGGTATTACTTCTGTGAAAGTTCAAGTTAATGGAACTGGTCAAGGAAAAGATACTGCTTTACGTAGTATTGATGCCACTGGATTAGAAGTAACTGAGTTAATTGACTCTACTCCAATCCCTCACAACGGATGTAAACCACCTAAAAAACCACGTTAATAAAAAAATCTATATAATATTAATACATAATGCTTTCATCTTCTGTAAAGTTAATTAACATTTCTGAAAATTATTCAAAATTTGTGATAGCACCTTTACCTAAAGGTTTTGGTATTACATTAGGTAACGCGCTTCGTAGAACTTTATTATCATCAGTTCCTGGTGCTAGCATGTTTGCTATTAAAATTAATAAAATTAAACATGAATTCAGTGCTATTGAAGGAATTACTGAAGACGTTACACAAATTATTCTTAACTTAAAAAAATTAGCTATTCAAATCGATGAAACTATTTCTAATGATGAAATTGCTAATTGAAAATTAGAAACTTGACCTACATTAAAGATTAACTTCATTGGTGCTGGTGTTATTAAGGCTAAAGATATTGAATGTCCTAGTGGTTTCTCAATTCACAACAAAGATTTAATTATTGCTACTAGCCAAAGTGAATCTACTAAATTCGAATTAGAAATTTTCGCTACACGTAGTGTTGGTTTTAAAACTTTCTTACAAAACCGTGAAGGAATTAACTCTCCTGGTATTATCCCAACTGATTCTAACTTCTCTCCAATCTTAAATGTTTCATACGAAGTTGAAGAAACTAAGATCTCTTATGCTTCTTCTAATGAACAATTAATTTTAGTTGTTTCTACAAATGGTACACTTTCTCCTAAACAAGCTGTTGCTATTGCTTCTAAAAACTTAATTTCTCACTTCCAATTATTTGCTAACTTATTAAATAATGAAGAATTAGAAAATATTTCTAACATTTCTTCTACTACTAAAAAAACATTCTCTCACATCACAACTCCTATTTCTGATTTAAACTTACCTTTAGGTGCTTATAATGCTTTGGTGCGTGCTAACATTAAGAGCGTAAATGAATTAACTGAGTTAACTTTAAAACAAGCTAGAGAGATCGATGGATTAGGTTCTAAATACTTTAGTGAGGTTAAAAAAGCTTTAACTGTAAAAGGATTATCATTTAAGAAATAGTTTATATATAATATATATACTATGTCATTTGTAAACAAACCTGGTAAAACATCAAGCTGAAGAAGAATGGTTATCCGTCAACAAATCAGCGACTTCATTTCTTATGGCAAAATTAAAACTACTCTTACCAAAGCAAAAGAAAGTAAAAGACACATTGAAAAAATCATTACTTTAGGTAAAACTAAAACAATTGCTAATACACAAAAGATGGCTTCTATTCTTGTTAATACTAAACTCGATCCAGTTGATAAATTAATTAGCAAGATTTATGAATTAGGTAAAAAGTATGCTACACGTAAAGGTGGTTACACTCGCATCCTTAAATTAGGTACACGTAGTGGCGATAGAACTGAAGAAGCTATCTTAGAACTAGTTTAGTCTATGGCTAAACACCTATACATCCATATTCCATTTTGTAATTCAATATGCGCTTACTGCGATTTTGTTCGTTTTGTTTGTAATAATACGATTAAGCACGAATATATTAATAAGATTGTAAAACAAATCTCATCTATTAAAAATAAAATGGATTCTATATATATTGGTGGTGGCACTCCTAATAGTTTAAATAACGTTGATTTATTTAATTTATTAAATACTTGTAAAAAGCTTTGCAGTACTAAAACTGAATTCACAATTGAATGCAACCCAGAGTTCATCAATCAAGAACAAATAGATATTTTTAAAAAAAATAAAATCAATAGAATTTCTTTAGGCGTACAATTTGCTAATGATAAATTACTGAAACAATTTGGCAGAAAACACGATGTACAAAAATGCGTAGATGCAATTAAATTATTACAAAGTAATAAAATAAACAACATATCTTGTGATTTTATTTATGGTATTAATGAATTAACTAATGTAATTATTAAAAAAGATTTAGAGTTTATATATAAAAACAAAATCCCCCACTGTTCTTTCTATTCTCTTGAATTAAAACACAATTCAAAATTAACTAAAGATGGATATAAGATTAATGAAGAATTCCAAGAACAACAATTACAATACATTGAAAAAAATATCAAATACAAGAGATACGAAGTATCTAATTGAGTTATTAATAAAAAATATGAATCCGTTCATAACAAAGCTTATTGACTTTCTAAAGATTGAATTGGCATTGGTCTAGGCGCGCACGGTTTTGAAGATAAAAAAATATATGAAAATGTTGGTACAGTAAAAAAATGAAACAAGAAAATTACAAAGTTATCAAACAAAGATTATTATTTTCAAATAATTATGATGGGTTTAAGATTAAAAGAAGGATTAGATTTGAATAATAAAACATATAAAAGTGCTTACGATTTCTTTGGCGATAAAATTAAAAAATATACTATGATAAAAAACAATCATCTATCTGCTAAAAATATAAATTTAATTGACAATATTCTATTAGAAATAATATAATTTAGCACTCCATCCCACACTTTGCTAATTTTGTGTTATAATATAAATGTAAAAGGAGAAAAAATATGGCAAAAATAATTGGAATAGACTTAGGAACAACAAACTCATGTGTATCAGTAATGGAAGGTGATAAACCAAAGGTTTTAGAAACACCAGAAGGAAAAAGAACAATCCCTTCAGTAGTAGCGTTTAAAAACGGCGAATTCATCGTTGGCGATGTTGCAAAAAGACAAATGATTACTAATAAAGATACAATTGTATCTATTAAAAGAAAAATGGGTACAAATGACAAAGTTGAATTAGGCGGGAAACAATATTCACCTGAAGAAATTTCTGCTAAAATTTTATCTTACATTAAAGGTTATGCTGAACAAAAATTAGGTTATAAAGTTGATAAAGCTGTTATTACTGTTCCTGCATACTTTAACGATGCTCAACGTAATGCAACCAAAGTTGCTGGTAAAATTGCTGGTTTAGAAGTTGAAAGAATTATTAACGAACCAACTGCCGCTGCTTTAGCGTACGGTTTAGATAAACTTGACAAAGAACAAAAAATTTTAGTATATGACTTAGGTGGTGGTACATTCGACGTATCATTATTAGATATGGCTGGTGGTACATTTGAAGTTTTAGCTACAAGTGGTGATAACAGATTAGGTGGTGATGACTGAGACCAAAAAATTATCAACTGATTAGTCGAAGAAACTAAAAATGAATTTAACATTGATCTAACTAAAGATAAAATGGCTATGCAAAGATTAAAAGAAGCTAGTGAAAAAGCTAAGATTGATTTATCTGGTCAATTAGAAGTTGAAATTATGTTGCCATACCTTTCTATGGGTGAATCTGGACCTGTTAACTTAATGCGTAAATTAACACGTGCTCAATTCGAAAAGATGACAGAAGATCTATTAGATAGAACTAAAAAACCAGTTGAAGATGCAATTGCTGAATCAAAATTATCTTTAGATGAAATTGACCAAGTATTATTAGTTGGTGGTTCTACAAGAATGCCGCAAGTTTATGAATTAGTCAAAAAATTAACTAAGAAAGAACCTAACAGAACAATCAACCCAGACGAAGTTGTTGCTATGGGTGCTGCTGTTCAAGGTGGTGTTTTAACTGGTGATGTGAATGATATCTTATTGTTAGACGTAACACCTTTAACGCTTTCTATTGAAACTATGGGTGGAGTGGCTACGCCAATCATTAAACGTAACACAACTATTCCAACAACTAAATCACAAACATTTAGTACTGCAGAAGATAACCAACCAGCTGTTGATGTACACATCGTACAAGGTGAACGTCCAATGGCTCGTGATAACAAATCATTAGGTAACTTCCAATTATCTGGAATTGAACCTGCTCCAAAAGGTGTTCCACAAATAGAAATTTCATTCAACATCGATGCAAACGGTATTATGAACGTTACTGCTAAAGATCTAAAAACTAACAAAGAAGCTACGATTACAATCAAAGGTTCAAGTGCATTAAGCGAAGAAGAAATTCAAAGAATGGTTAAAGAAGCTGAAGAAAATAAAGAGGCTGACGAAGCAAGAAAAACTGCTGCCGAAACTAAACACCGTGCCGAAACATTGATAAACAGCCTCGAAAAGGGCCTAAATGATGAAAAGGCGAAGGATATGCCTGCAGAACAAAAAGAAGCGGCTAATAAGCAAGTAGAAGAGCTTAAAACAATGCTTGCCAATGAACAATGAACAGAGTTGAAGCAAAAGTTGGATGAATTTGACCAAATGGCCAGCCAATTTGCCCAAAATTCGGGTAAATAGTGGTGAGTTAAATGGCACTTTTTGCCCATTTTCACCATATCGATTTGAAAAATTTTATTATATGATAATATAATAACAAAAAATTTTTTCACCCTTTTTGGTACTTTTGTGGTAACTTATTAATGTATGAGAGATTAGACTTCAAGGATTTGGTTAACAAGGTCAATGATATTTTCGTTGACTACAAATTCTCAAAGACCTCAAATACAGAAGAAGATGTGATATTTTGTAAAAAGATAGACACAATCATTGAAGTGTTAAACAAGCGAAATGCTTACATCATCAATAACTTCTTTATTCATCGACATGAAGATCGCTATATTGGTTGATCAAAATCCAACTACTATAGAGAGATGCGGAAATGTCTCGAACAATTCATTACCTATGCAAACAGAGTACTACATAAACCAATTACCCACAAATCCTATTAACACAAACAAATACGTCTACATCGATAGTTTCGATGGCGACATATCTATCGAGAATAACAAATGAAGATACGACTTAAACTTCTATGTTGTTGCAAACGCAACACTACCTGTAAGTTGTTATTTGTTAGACTTAGCAACTTCAGTTGGCGATTTCAATAATATCCAATTATTCGAAAAAGAAACCTCTTACATTCCTCACTTTGTTGTTCAATCTGAGTATTGTAAAATCTATACATGCTCTTTTGAAGCGGATGCACCAACAGATTTCCTTTCTTCAGATGTAACAAATGCAGAAATTAATCTGTATCCTTCAATTTTTATGGATTCAAATTTATTCTCTAATCCGAATTACAAAGCAGATGCAACCACAACAAACAACTTTATGAAAGAGTTAGCTGCTTCAAAAGTTGATACAATGTTTGCTTACAGCAATGTGGTGAATGTAAATAACAACAATTCAGGAATGTTCCAAGATTGTACAAACATTTACATCAATTCGCAAATTGGTTCATACTATACGAATGATAGTATCTATGTAGAAAGTTTGAGAGAAAACGATAACGAAGCAATTAACGATATCTTTGATATCATTACCGAAAAGCAATTTACAATCAAGAAAATAAATTACGATTTTTCTTACTTCATCGGTTCAAGCACTACACCATTAAAATTTCAACACGAAGAAAATATTGAAAAATTAGTTACCGATGAATTCAAAGTATCTTCTCCATTCAAAACGATGTTTGATGGGAATACTGTTAGAGAAGATCCAAATGGTGTTGAAGGATTTATGATTCCCGTGGATAGCAACGGACAATACACGGTTACTATCACTTACGTGGATATGAAAAATAATGTAAGAAAAATTTGTATCAATTCTTCATTCCAATTTTCAAAACAACAAGACATCTATGATGATATCGCTAAAAAAGATGTAGACTTAGAAGTCGATGATACATACGAAAACGACAAATACTATGACTAGAAAAAAACTTGCTTTAATTTGTTCAACCGTTGCTGTTGGTACAACCATCAGTGGTGCAGCTGTAGCCATCTCTATTGCTTATAGAGATTCTATAGACACTAATAACAATGATAATCCAAAAGCACTAAACTATGAGAGATGTAGTCTGAACAAAAAAATCACTTACGATACTCTGAAAAGTTTTAAAGTTTACAAAGTTGTTAACGATAAGTACATGACTGTGATTGAAAGAAACAACTTTGCTAAAAACTTAAACACAATTTATAGAGATTTATTCGCAAAAGATGATAGATTCAAATCTAAAGCTTCATCTTATATCGTAGATATCAGCCATTCATTCAAAGAAAACGATACAAAGGTTGATGTCGAAGTTATTTGATCAACGGTTGAGGTTGATCCAAATAACAACAAAGATAAATACTTCTACGATCAATTCGAAATTTTTATTGTGAAAGATTAGTGTATGGGCATTAAAAAGAAACAAGATGAAAAACTAGTAATTCACAAACCACCGCATGGTGGAAAAATTGAATTTGAACAACCTTACGACTTTAATATAATAAAAATTGGACAAACATCAGAACCACCAATGACATTAAGAGAATTAAATAAGAAAGTAGATAAAATAGAGACTACGGTAAGTGAGTTGGCAAAGATAGTTACCGAATTTATTGTTAGACAAGAAC